>JBMCPG010000242.1:0-3780 GCA_048626035.1 Cyclonatronaceae bacterium | reverse complement strand
CCACGCACGAGGCCCGCCGCGCCCAAATGAACATAGATGCGCGTATTCCGCTATCCGATCATTTTGATTTTTTCGAGCTGCTGCGCTTTTGTGAAGCCCTTTCGCCACGGCACGTTTACCTTACGCACTCGCCTAACACCCAAATAGCGCAGCACTATCTCAGCCGTAAAGGGCTATCGGCCAGCGCACTTAACGAACAGACTGCCGCCACGGATTGAAGTTAAAGCCCGCCCCATCAACGGATGAATGACGCAGGAAACAAACGTAAAAAGCTGTCATATTCCGGTGCAGAAGCCCCTGCCTACACATCATATTCATTAACCTGCCGTATTGTTGATACTCACCGCAGCGGCCTGTACCGCTGTTTCAGAACATCAAAAAAAGATCAACAATGTCTGTTTTATTTGACGAAATCGACAAGCGCATTACCGAATGGATGGCCCGCTACGGCATCCCTTTACTGCGCTACAGCATGGGCCTTATTTTTATCTGGTTTGGCGGGCTCAAATATGTTCCCGGCCTCAGCCCGGCGCAGGAGCTGGCTACTTCTACTATAGATTTGCTCACCTTCGGGCTTATTCCGCTGCAGGCCTCGCTCATCATGCTGGCCTCTCTTGAAGTGCTTATAGGCCTGCTCATCATTTCGGGCAAATGGATACGGCTGAGCATCTTTCTGCTTTTTTTCCAGATGATGGGCACGCTTACGCCTATTTTTTTATTTCCGGAACTGGTTTTCACCCAGTTTCCTTACGGGCTTACCATGGAAGGACAGTATATTTTTAAAAACATGGTGGTGATCAGCGCGGCGCTGGTTATCGGGGCAACGGCCCGGGGCGGACTGCTGGTTCCCGAAAATAAGAAGAAAAACATGCTTGACAGCAGGCTTAAAGCCTGATTTTTCCTTAGAACGTATGCCGGGCCGTACGGCGGCGGGCCATGGGCTTATCCAGAATTTCTTTCATGATGATAGCCTGCGCAGCCGAACTCGGGTCTTTAATCCGGTGGATTAAAGACGTGGCGGCCGCCCGGGAAACGCCGCCTTTGCGGGGATCATCGGTATCGGTGGTTGCCCCGCCAAAAATGGGATTATTTTCATCCTCAGCCAGTTCCGCAAGGCCGGGCTCATCGCCCGTATCCAGGTCTTTGCCCCGCCTGGCGCGGTCGAGCGCGCTTTCCCGCTGTGATGCACTTTGCTTCTGCTGTTCCCAGTAGCTGTCTTCCTCGAAACGCTCGTAGCGCGCGCTGCTTTCATAGCGCCGGTCGCGCTCGCCCGCGCTCTCGGCCGGCCGCTGGATAGATTGCGGCTCCGGCCGTTTAAACTCAGCCTCTCTTCGGGCGCGTTTTTGTTCCTGAGTTTCGGCCGGTTCGCCGGTAAAAACCGACTCCAGCTCCTTCATCACGTCTTCCCAGCTTTTCGGGTTCTCATCCGGCTTCGGGAGTGGTTCGCCCCCGGCCGTTTGTGGGCCTGCCGTGCGGTTTGGCCGGCGGCGGGGCTTCTGGTTTTTCTTCTTCTTATTCTCGTAAAAGAATTGGAAAATAGAATACAGAATAAAGAGAATAACTAAGGTTTCCATCACAAAAAGGAGTTACTGAAAAAGGAGAAACGGCTGCTGGCCTGTACGCACGGCGGCGGCTTTTGTTAATGTGTTGAACTACGTCTGGTAAACATCACCAAAAGATAATCAATTCGGGACGTATTGCAATTTTTAAGGCCATGTTGTTTTATGAGCCGGCACAGACGGCGGCCATACGGCAAGGCCTTCAGGGTTCGGCCCGGAACGTTTCGATGAGGGCGCGGCCGGCCATCACCGGCGTTGTTTTTCCGCTACGGATGGCATCAAGCTGCTGCTGCCAGCTTTCCCCTACGGCCGGGCTGCTCCACAGCCGGGAAAGCAGCAACTCTTCGGTAAGCCGCTGCGTCCAGTGGATGAGCTGCTGCCGGCGGTTTTTTGCAAAAAGCCCGTCGGCCCGGAGCTGCGCGATATAGCCATGCAGATGCTCCCAGGCTTCTTCTATGCCGGTTTTTTCCAACGCGCTGCACAGCTTTATTTCGGTAGTATAGCCCGGATATTTTGGCCGCACCAGATGGAGCGCGTTCATATAATCCCGGGCGGCGGCCTGCGCTTTTTTACGCTGCGGGCCATCGGCTTTATTTACGAGAATGAGGTCGGCCAGCTCCATAATCCCGCGTTTTATGCCCTGTAGCGAATCTCCGGCGTTGGGCAGCATCAGCATGAGGAAAAAATCTACCATCGAAGCGACTTCATATTCGCTCTGGCCCACGCCTACGGTTTCCACAATAATGATGTCGTAGCCGGCCGCCTCGCACAGCAGAATGCTTTCACGGGTTTTACGGCTTACTCCGCCGAGGGTGCCGGCCGTTGGCGAAGGGCGGATAAAGACTTCCGGGCGGCCGCTTAATTGCTGCATACGCGTTTTATCGCCCAGAATACTCCCGCCGGTGTAGGGCGAGCTTGGATCTACGGCAAGTACGGCAATGCGTTTTCCGAGGGCGGCCGCATGCGTGCCAAAAGCTTCGATAAACGTGCTTTTGCCCACCCCGGGCACGCCCGTAATGCCGATACGCAGCGCGTTTCCGGTTTCGGGCAACACAGCCTGCAACACTTGCTGGGCGGCTTCCATATCGGCGGGCCGCGTACTCTCGGTAAGGGTGATGGCTTTGGCCAGCGCCCGGCGCTTTCCGTTTAAAATGCCGTGTGTTAATTCCTGATGCTGCATAAATATTGAGCGTAAAAATAGTATCAGCGCGCGTCGGCGGCCTATGCGGGCCTTACGCTTTGGTAGTTAATCGAACAAAGGCTCAAGCATGCCGCAAATGCGCTCAAGCGTAGCGCGGTGGTGGGCATCCATGGCGGCTTTGGTATTAGAATCAATATCGAGCTGGGCTACGAAGCGTTCGCCCTTCATGATGGGAACTACGATTTCGGATTTCACATGCATATTGCAGGAAAGATAATTGTCTTCGGCCTCCACATCATCTACTACAAAGGTTTGGTGCGATTCGGCTACCTGTCCGCAAATGCCTTTTCCGAAAGGAATGATGGTATGCTCGGTAGCGGCGCCAACGTAGGGGCCAAGATGCAGTTCTGCTTTGCCATCGGGAGCTGCCAGGTAAAACCCGACCCAGTCGTATACGGGCACTTCATCGGCCAGCAGCCGGGCAATTTGCTGCAGGCAGGCATCGCGGCCGGGGGCCTTATCTATGATTTGGCGGGCCCTGGCGGGCAGAGAATCAAGAACAGAATTCGGGGTCATGGAAAAACTAAAAGGATTAAAGAAGAAATGAATGTAGTGTTATACGTTTTTGCCGGCAATAAATGATAGCGTTCTTTCAGGAATCCATTTAGCAATAATATTCCTGAACTTATCAAAACTGATGGGTTTTGAGATGAAATCATCCATGCCGGCATCAAAGCATTTGTTTTGTTCTTTATGGCTTACCCCGGCCGTAAGGGCTATAATGGGCACAGCCGGAACGTTTTTGCGGGCGGGCTGCTGCTCGAGCTCACGAATGCGGCGGGTCGCCGAAAAGCCGTCCATCACCGGCATTTGTATATCCATCAGAATAAGCGCATACGACTCCTGCTGAAAACGCTCCACGGCCTCTTTGCCGTTTTCGGCGGTATGTATAATGATATTGGCGGCAACACAGCGTTTGAGCAACGCCTCGGCCAGCTTCAGGTTAATAGAGTTATCATCAACCAGCAGGATCGACAGGGAGTCGTTTTCGGGCGTGCGGGTGGTTTGTACCGCGCTGGT
>JBMCPG010000241.1:0-3799 GCA_048626035.1 Cyclonatronaceae bacterium | reverse complement strand
GAACGGACAACGCATGATGCTCGCGCAATTGCTCAGCGATCAGCGTATTTCCCGCATGGCCGAGCTGGAAGCCGAATACGGCGATGAAATGGAGCTCTATTCAGTTTCGTTAATGCTGCGCGATGTGCGCCGCGGCGTGTGGAGCGAGCTCGACAGCAGTCAGCCCGATATCGATTTGTATCGCCGGAATTTGCAACGCGCCTGGGTGCAAACCCTGCACGACCGCCTGCACAGCGAAACTATTTCCGGAGAAACACGGGCGCTCATGCGCGGTAACCTGCGCCTCATCCAATCACAAATGGAGCAGCGCGTCGGCAACACGGCCGATGCCGAAACCCGCATGCACCTGGAAGATATGCTCGATGAGGTAAACGCCCTGCTGGATGTCTGAATCCCAAGCACTCCTCCGGACATTTCGGCCGGAATGGATGCAGCGCAGCGAAATCCATGAAGTGGAGAAATCTCAAGCTAAACCAGTTCCTCTTATCTGACTGCGAAACTTGAGCAGAGGAATGTAAAAGCCCCGCTTGTGCGCAACAGGCGGGGCTTTTTTTAGGCCTTCGAAGGATTATACCTAAGCACGGCTGCCTTCGTTTGCTAAAAGTAATCTCCTGAAACTCTTGCGCCACCTAATGCAATCATACAAATCTTCCGTATCTTTAAGATTAAGCTATTTGGGAGCCGCTCTTCCATCCATCTGTCAGTATTCTTTTTTCAGGACTGTATTCGCAATTTCTAACTCTGCATCATTTTATTAATGGATTTTATCCTCCGTGCGCTTCGGCCGGTGCTTCGCTTTAACTGCCAGCACCCGTTCTTGACTATCATCATCGCTGTAATTATTGCGATTATATCCGCTCTTTTCGCCTCCCGGCTAACAATTGATACCGACCTTGCCAATTTACTGCCGCCGGACCATCCCAACGTGGTGGCCCTCGAGGAACTGCGCGAGCGCGTGGGCGGGGAAACCGAGATGCAGGTCGTTATCAATTCGCCCAGTTTTGAGGCCAATAAAGCCTTTGCTGAAGACATCATCCCGAAAAGCATGGAGCTGATGTATGAGCGCGGCGACCGGCCCTATTTTTCGCGCTATGAATATACCCGCGACACCGATGTGCTTAAAGATTATGCACTTTACCTAGCCACCGATGATGAACTCGACGAGCTGGAATCTTATCTCGAAGAGGAAATCGAGGAGGCCAAACTCGAGGCGAATCCTTTTTTTATAGATTTTGAGGATGATGAAGACTTCGACGAGGAAGAGGCCGAAAACGACGACGAATCTGCCGATTTTACTGAAGTCTATGATGAGCTGATTCCACCCGAATATCCCGTAAATGCCGACAGCACCTCCCTTTTGCTGCGCTTTATCCCCACCGGCTCGCGCAGCAACCTTGGGTTTGTGAGCCAGCTGTTCGACGATTACGACCGCCTCATCAATGAAATGAATCCGCAGTCCTACCATCCCGAAATGGTGGTGCGCGCCGGAGGGCGCCTGGAGCGGCATCTCATGGAGATCGAATCCATCATGAATGATGTGCTCAGCAGCTTTTCGACCGGTATCGGAAGTGTGCTTTTGCTGGTGATGCTCTACTTTTTCTTTAAAACCTACTATAATTATCGCCGGGGTTCGGAAGAAGAGCGCAAAAAAGGCTGGTTCAGCCACGTGAAGCGTATGCCGGTTACGCTCGCTATTATAGGCCTGCCGCTGCTCATAAGCCTGTTTATAAATTTTGGTATTGCCTATTTTGCACTGGGCACGCTCAATACCATGACTTCCGTACTTTTTGTGATTTTATTCGGGCTCGGCATCGACTACGGCATTCATTTTTACGCCCGGTATCTGGAGCAGCGCTCTGCCGGAAAATCGGTGGAAGCCTCCATGGGCGATACCTACTTCAGCTCGGGACGGGCCATTATGACCAGCGCCATCACCACCGCGATTGCGCTTTTTGTGCTTATGTATGCCGATTTCAGGGGCTTTTCCGAGTTCGGTTTCATCGCCGGAGTCGGTATTATGCTGGCCTATTTGGCGATGATGTATTTGCTCCCGGCCTTCATTATCGTATTCGAACGCTTCGGCTGGATTCTGGTGAATACCAATGCTGAACTCGCCGCCAGAGCACAACAACCAGATGAAGCCCCCCAAAAACCGCACCGCTATCCCTATTCGAAAACCATTGTTGCCGCCGGGTTTGCGGTTCTTATTTTTGTAGGCTTTCAGGCCGATAAACTGGAATTTGAGTACGACTTTGGCACTCTCGAACCCGAATTTGAAGAATATGACTCGTTCCGGGAGCTTACTTCCGGAGCAGAAGGTTCGGGCGGGCGGCGGAACCCCGCCTATGTGGTGGCCGATTCTTACGAAGAAGTGGACGAAATTCTGGCCGCCCTGCGAAAAATCAAAGAAGAAAACGGCGAAGATTCCCTCATCATGGAAGTAGAGGCGCTTCAGGAACGCTTTCCGGTTAATGAGCCGGCCGAGCAGCACAAACTCGAGCGGCTGGAAGAAATCCGCCGGCTGCTCAATGATCCGTTTTTAGTCGAGCAGGAAGATGAGGATCTGGATCGCCTGCGCCGCGCCGCCCAGGCTACCGAACCCCTGGATTTCCAGCGTCTGCCCGACTATCTCACCGAACGCTTTGTAACCCGCGATGGCGGTATCGGCGAATTTGTGATGATTTACCCCAAACGCGGCATGGGCGACGGGCGGCGGTCTATTGCATTCAAAGATGAGGTTGGCCGTATCGAAACCGCCGACGGCAGCGTTTATCACAGCGCCAGCACCAGTATTGTGGCCGCCAGCATGCTCGATCTGATGCGCGAAGAAAGCTTCATTATGGTTGCCGCCACGTTCACCATGATTTTCATTATGATGCTGGTGGCCTTCCGCTCGTTTCGCTGGACCCTCATTTCCATGCTTCCGCTTGTGGTCGGGCTGGGCTGGCTTTTCTTTGTGATGATACTATTCGGGCTGAGCTTCAACTTTTATAATCTCGTAACCCTGCCGGCTATTTTGGGCATTGGAAACGATAACGGCGTGCATCTGGCCAGCCGCTACCGCGAAGAAGGCCCCAAAAGCATGTGGAACGTACTGGCCAGTACTGGTCAGCACATTAGCATTGGCTCGTTCACTACTATGCTGGGTTTTGCCGGGCTGCTGCTTACCACCCATCCGGGGCTGTTTTCCATTGGGTTGCTCGCCGTACTCGGCATTGGCATGACGCTGCTGGCCGCCGTTACGTTTTTGCCCGCGCTGGTGCAAGTTCTCGAAGATAATAACTGGATTCAATTCTGATTTTTGAAATTTGGCCCACCGCCATCACTCAATCTCTTTCAATCAACTTTTTTATGCTTCCCATTCCCGCCATCGATTTACTTGATGGAAAAATTGTGCGCCTTAAAAAAGGCGATTATAATGAAGTAACTGTTTATCATGAAGATCCGCTGGCCTTTGCCCGGCAGATCGGCTACGATGAGGGCATCACCCGGCTGCACATCGTAGATTTAAACGGCGCCAAAGAAGGCCGTTTCGTGAATCTTGAGCTGGTTTCAGAAATCGCCGCAGGAACGCCGCTTGAAGTGCAGATGGGCGGCGGCATTCGCCGGCTGGACGATATTTCTGAACTTCTGAATGCCGGCGTGCAGCGCGTGGTGTCCAGCTCTATGGCCGTGCGTCGCCCCGATGAATGGCTGCAGGCCCTGGATGAATTTGGCCCGGAACACTGCATTTTTGGCATGGATTTAAAGGAAGGCCGCGTGGCCGTGGGCGGCTGGCTGGAAACCGACGATCAGCCGC
>JBMCPG010000240.1:0-3801 GCA_048626035.1 Cyclonatronaceae bacterium | reverse complement strand
GCCATCAGTATACAAGAAGAGGGCCGCTATAATCTATCTTTTTACGCCACCGACCGTGTAAACAACCAGGAAGGACTTCATTTTGTGATGGTTGTTGTAGATGATGCCCCGCCTGAAATTGTGGCCAATTTCAATACTGCGCCAACCGGCGTTCGCACCGATGCCGGCAGCGAACAAAACGTCTATCGTGTAGGCACGCGCATTTTCCTGGCCGCTACCGATGAGGCGGCGGGCGCTGAACGCATAATGTACAGCATCAATGGCGATGAAGAACAGGAATACGACACGCCCATCAACCTGTTCGAAGCCGGCGAATATGAGGTGCAGCTCCGCGCCATCGACCATGTAGGCAACGAAACAAGCGAGGAGCTGCGCTTCATCATAGAATAAAAAAACGCGCCGCATTTTACCTAACGCTTAATAACCGACGGCATGCACATCCTACCCGCCAATGCTTTTATGATAATGCCCCGTAAGGGCTTGCGAAGCTTTTTGTCGCTTTTATGCGCTGGCCTGTGCCTGCTGCTCATGGCATTCGGCCTTCCGGTTTCGGCGGCGGCCTCATCTGCCGATACATTGAGCGTGTACGATTTCCCGCTGCCCGCCGAGGCCGCCCATCAAAGTGTTTACAGCAGCGTGATAGATCGCCGTGGCATTGCCTACTTTGGCATAAAAGGCGGTTTGATGGAGTTCGACGGCCTGGAGTGGCGCTTCATTTCTGTACGGCCGGAGGTGCGCATCACTCATCTGGCGCAGAACAGCCGGGGCCGTATTTTTGCCGCCGGGCCGGGCGAGCTGGGCTACCTGCAGGTAGATGAAACCGGCGGGACGAGATACCAGCCCATAGATTTGGGTGATGCCAATGCGCCTCCGGCAGATCCGCGCGCCCTGATTCCGCAAGGGCCGAATATGATAGTTGTGGGCAGCAATGGTTTTTTACGCTACCTCATAGATGAAAAACGGCTTCAGCGCCGCGCCCCGGAGCAGGCAATGCAGGCAGAAGCGGCGGCCGTTTTTGAGGAGCAGCTTTTTGTGAACGATCGCCGGCGCGGGCTTCTGCAAACGCCTTTCGGGACGCTGTTTTCCCGTGATGATGCCCCGCTTGCCCTGCAGCCGGTACCGGGCGGCAGCGGATTGCGCGTGCGCGGGCTGCTGACGCTAAACGAAGAAACCCTGCTGCTGGCCACCATTTCGGAAGGTCTGCTCCAGCTCCGGCGCGGCCCCGGCGGCTCCACGGCCTATCAGCTTTCGGCCTGGAATAATGAGGCAAGCAGCTTTTTTGAGCGTTATCCTGTATCGGCCGCACACGGCTTTGGTGACATTATCGCCTTTGGCAGCCACGGCGGCGGCATTTTAGTGATGAACGCCGACGGAAGCGTAAACCAGCGCATAGGCCGGGAAGAAGGCCTGCGCGAAAACTTCGTGTTCAGCCTGCTGTTTACCAATCGCGGAAGACTCTGGGCCGGAATGAGCGGCGGCGTAGCCTCTGTGCTTGTTCCGGGCGTTGCGGAATCGGCGGGCAGATACAGCGATGAAATGCAGCCAAGACCTGCCCAAAACGCACCGCCTGACAGCGCCGACTCTCCGGAAGTTTCCGCACCATCGCCTCCAGACCCCGGATTTCTGCACCGCGCCTGGAGCAATCTTAGCGGCTGGCTCACCAACCTGATACCTGGCTACAGCGGCATTACCTCTTTAGATTTCAGCGATCATGACCCGGAAGATTTCACCACTATTCTGCGCAGCGTGCGCGAAACCAAAGGCGATTCCCTCATCTTTCGCGGGGCGTTTGCTCAGGAACTCTACGGCGTGCAGGAGCTGGCTCAGGCCGACAGTGTGCAGCATGTTTTCCCGGCCGAAATAAACGCCTTTCGTTTTTCTTACGCCACCAACCAGTTCGAAGCCGCCGATGATATTCGCCATCAGGTGCTGCTCGAAGGCCTGGACCGCGAATGGTCGAACTGGTCCACAAACACCTACCGTGAATACACCAACCTGCCTTTTGGCTCCTATCAGTTCCGGGTCCGCTCGATGAATCCAGAGGGGGAAATTAGCGTGGAATCGGCCTTTCGGTTTCAAATTCGCCCGCCGTGGCATCAGGCCGGCTGGTTCTATCTTATGCAGCTTGTGTTGCTGAGCAGCATGCTCGGAATTTCGTTTTATCTCAACAAAACCGGCCGGGCGTTCGCCGTTTCCCAATTCCTGATTTACCTGGTCATCATCATCACTTTTGAGTATGTGTTGGTATATGCGCAGCCTTTTTTCAGCCGTTTCACGCAAGGTATTGCCTTTTTTGAAATTGCCCTGAGCGTAGTGCTTGTTATTTGCCTCACGCCGGTAGAAGAGGGCTACCGCTGGCTGCTCAATAAAATTACGGGCTTCACGGCCGAAGAACTGGTAGCCCGGCGGAAAGCGCGGGAAGCAAACAAAACGCCGGGTTTTATAGAGCAAATTTCTTCCAAAGGCCGTCTTAAACGCTGAACAGGCCTATTCTTCCAGCGCCGGATTTTGATATTCTTTAAGCCGGATGCTCACGTTTCCTATCCATACATCGGCTTTGGCAAGCACCGGAATGCGCCGCGGCCCGGTGGCATAACGCGCAACAAAATCCCCGCTAAAACCAAACGGTCCGTTTATATCGGCCGCTCCATAGCTGATAAACACTTCGGTATCATCGCCCAGCACGTCCGAATTCACCACGTCGCGTTCCAGCGTATTGGTGATGGTGATGTATTCGAGCGTGTTATCAATATAAATAGGATGGCGCTGCTCTGAGTCGGTGCCGGCCCGAATCCGGCCGTTAAAAAACAGAGCCATGCCGCCATCGGCCGGGCCAATAAGGTCCAGCGTATCGCGGATTTCCTCCTCTACGATAGAGGAGTACACCTTTGCCTGCTCATAATCGAAGCGATATTCGATAGCTTTGTCCAGATCTTTATGAAGCTTATCGACCCAGAAATACTGTCCGTATGCGGTGCTGTCGTTGCGGGCAAGCAGCGAATTATAGCTGTAGCGTTTATCGCTCATAAGCGGGATGCCGGAGTTCGACTCGATAAGCGCCTCTATATGCAAAAACGCCTGTTCGTTTACCAAGGTATCGGCCATGCTCACGTACATATCGCCCAGGTTGAAGAAGCCGTAGCGCACTTCATAATGAAAGCTTTCCTTCTCGCCAAAAAGCTGTTCGAGGTCCGGCGGGGCGTGCTCTGGTTCGGAAAGCAGCGCCCCGGCCACCGAAAGCGAAACGAAGCCGGCGGCCATCACCCCGGCCAGCAGCAGCCCTTTTTTAAGCAGCAGGCGCGGATTCATGCATACTCCTCAATAAAACCGGCGAGCGCATCTTCATCGAAACCAACCAGAAGGGCCTGGCTGCCCTCAACTTCTATCACCGGCCGCTTAATCATGGTTTGATGTTCGAGCAGGGTTTCGGCCATTTCCTGATCGCTTAATTCCTTTTTCGACAGGCCGAGTTCGCGCCACACTCTGCCGCGCTTATTTACCAGGGTGTACAGCCCGGCCCGGCTAATAATGCCGGAAAGCTCTTCGGCGGAAAGCGGGTCGTTTTTCACATCACGAAAAGTATAGGCCTGTCCGCAGGCATCGAGCCATTTGAGGGTTTTCCGTACCGTGTCGCAATTTTTGATGCCTGTAATATGCAGCATAAATTAAAATAAGAAAGGGTTTTAAAAAGTTTAAAGACTTGCACAATGATGGCATTGGCACTCAAAACAAACTACGCCTATAATACGGGCTTAGGCGGCCATCATTAAATAAAAAATACAGCCG
Organism: Cyclonatronaceae bacterium; assembly: GCA_048626035.1. Classification (GTDB taxonomy): domain Bacteria; phylum Bacteroidota; class Rhodothermia; order Balneolales; family Cyclonatronaceae; genus Cyclonatronum. The sequence continues at coordinate 15 of JBMCPG010000240.1, read as the reverse complement.
GAATGCAGCAGGCTT
>JBMCPG010000239.1:0-3815 GCA_048626035.1 Cyclonatronaceae bacterium | reverse complement strand
CTTATTGCCTTTATCAAGTACTTTTCCTGGGTTGTGTGATTTTCCCCGGACACCAGTGATTTGATATATTTAATTTCTTACGTTTAATTTTATGATGTATGAGATTTTACGACGCATACCATTCTATTTCAGAGTTATGATTTCTTCGTTTTGGGCTTCGCTTCCACGGCACCGGCGCGTGTTTCTAAGTATCGCGATTTTCGTGCAGCTTTCTATCATCTGGCCGGGCTTTGCGCTGATGTCGGCCGCCGAGCCGCTCGTTTTCGGCCTGCCGCTGTCGTTTGCCTGGCTCATCGCCATGCTGCTGCTGGGCTTTGCCGCTCTGCTGATGCTGTATTTCGGAGACAACCGGCAGGAAGAGGCCGCCGCTTCTTCGGGTGATGCGGCCGCGATGCCATCACCCGAAATCACGGCCCCGCATAAAAACCAGCCCCGCTCCGGCGACCGGAATAAAAATCGGGAGCGTAGCCTATGATGCTGCTTGATGCAGGCCTTTCACCGGGTGCGGGCACTACTATTCTGATTGTGGTGGGCGTGTATTTGCTGCTTTCGCTGCTCACGGGCATCATTCCGGCGCTTCGGGTAAGCAGCAGCGTTACCGGCTACGTGGCCGGCGATCGCGGCATGAATGTGCTCGTGCTGTATTTCGTGATTGGCGCATCCATTTTTTCGTCTTTTGCGTTTTTGGGCGGGCCGGGCTGGGCCTACGAGCGCGGCGCGGCGGCGTTCTACATCATCGCTTACGGCATCACCGGGATTATTCCGCTGTATTTTTTCGGGCCCAAAGCCTGGCGGCTGGGTAAAAAATATGGCTACGTAACCCAGGCGGAGCTGCTCTCGGCCCGCTTCAACAGCCGGGGACTTTCGGTGCTGCTGGCCGTGCTTACCGTGGCCGTGCTGATTCCCTACCTCACCATACAGATGAAGGGCGCCGGCTACGTGCTGAATGTCATTAGTGAAGGCCGCATTCCCGAATGGGCGGGCGCGGGCGGCACGTATCTGATCGTTTTGTTTTATGTGTATTTCAGCGGGGTGATGGGCGTGGGGTGGTCGAATGTATTTCAGGGCATGATTATGATGCTGCTGGCCTGGGCGCTGGGTCTGTATTTGCCCAACGCGCTGTATGGCGGCATCGGGCCGATGTTTGAGGCCATCATCGAAAGCGGAAACGCGGCCATGCTCGAGGCGCCCGGCCTGCTGCCCGACGGCACGCCGTGGAGCTGGTGGGGCTTCAGCTCGGCGGTGCTGGTTTCGGCCGTGGGGTTTTCGGTCTGGCCGCATTTTTTTATGCGCAGCTTTGCCGCCGGCAGTGCCCGCAGTCTGCGCCTCAGCCTAGTGCTCTATCCCAGCTTTTTACTGTTTATCGTACCCATTTTGCTCATCGGTTTTGCCGCCGTGGTGAGGTATCCGGGCGTGGAACCCGCCGACAGCATTTTGCCTTTCGTATTGATGCGTCTGGAATTACCGGCTATTGTGATCGGGCTGTTTTGCGCCGGCACGCTGGCCGCGTCGATGTCCTCGGGAGATGCGATTCTCCACTCGGCCGCTTCCATTGGCGTGCGCGACGGCCTGGCAAAGCTCCGCAGCGGGCCGGCCGCGCTGAGCGATATGGCCGAACGCAGGCTTATCCGCATTTTTGTACTCATCATCGGGGGCGTAGCGTATTATTTTGCCGTATTTTCTGAAGTATCGCTGGTGGCGCTGCTGCTGGCTTCCTACGGCGGGGTAGCGCAGATTTTTCCGCTGGTAGTGGCCATGTTTTACTGGAAGCAGGCCACGCGGGCCGGCGCTTTAAGCGGGCTGCTGGGCGGCATCATCATAAACGTACTTTTTTTGATGTATCCCGAATGGAAGCCGCTTCCGCTGCATGAGGGCGTGTATGGACTCTTTGTAAACATACTGCTTTTGTGAGGCATCAGCCGGCTAAGCGGCCCGGAAAATGCCGGGGCTGCGAAACCCTTCACAAACGCCTGAGCGCGCGCTGAATTGAAACGCGGATGTGAGTGTTATTGCATTACAGCTATTTTATTCTTTCTTTCTGATTCTTATTTAAACCTTCTTTATGAGCGAAAAAGTAAAGCAGATGTTCGGCTCCATCGCCGACCGCTACGACTTTGTAAATACCGTCCTGTCTTTCGGGATTCATCATCAGTGGCGCAAAAAAGCCGTGCGGCTGAGCGGGGCTAAAAAAGGGGATCACGTGCTGGATTGCGCTACCGGCACGGGCGATTTTGCCATCAGTTTTAAAAAAGTGGTGGGCGTGCAGGGGCACGTGGTCGGCACCGATTTTTCCCAGCCTATGATTGCGCCTGCCCCCGAAAAAGCGCGTAAAAAACAAATGGACATCACTTTTGAGGTTGCCGATGCCATGGATTTGCCCTATGAAGATGAGCGTTTCGACATCAGCAGCATCGCCTTTGGTATTCGCAATGTGGATGATCCGGCGGTCTGCCTCAAAGAAATGGCGCGGGTGGTAAAGCCCGGCGGCCGCGTGGTGGTTCTGGAATTTGGGCAGCCGCACGGGCTCATGAAAGGGCCTTTCAAGATGTATTCCAAGTACGTAATGCCAACGGTGGGCGGTTTCCTCACCGGCAACAAAGATGCCTACGAATATCTGCCCGAAACCAGCGCCCGCTTTCCCGCCGGCGATAAATTTTTGGCCTTGATGGATGAAACCGGCTGCTTCCGTGCCCGTAGCTACACCGAGCTGCAAAGCGGCGTCGCCTACATTTATATCGGCACGGTTGCCTGAAGCTTCGACTAACAAGCTGCGCTATAATGAAGTACGCATGATTCCAAATAATGCCGTAAATTAACGCCAATATATCGGCTTCAAAACCGCTCATGCCGCCGCCGCAGTGGCCCGGCCGGCCGGGCAATTCCCTTTTTACATATCTTTCAGATCTTATCGAATACCGCACTCTATGCAGATGAATATTGAAGAAATCAAAACTGTTATTCCGCACCGCTACCCGTTTTTACTGGTTGACCGGGTGCTGGAAATGGATGAAAAGAAAATTGTAGCTATCAAAAATGTTACCGGCAACGAGGATTTTTTTAACGGCCATTTTCCCGGCAAGCCGCTTATGCCCGGCGTGCTTCAGGTGGAAGCCATGGCGCAGGCCGGCTGTATTATGGTGCTCAAAATGCTGTGCGACGACCCCGAAAACACCACCATCGTGTTTTCAAATATTGGAAAAGCCAAATTTCGCCGCCCTGTTGTGCCTGGCGATCAGCTTCGCATGGAGGTAGAAGTCGTTTCTATGCGCCGGCAGTTTGCTACCCTGCGCGGGGTGGCAACTGTAGATGGCAACACCGCCTGCGAACTGGAAGCCACGGCGGCCTTAGTGCCCACCGATTCGTTGTAAGCAAGCGAACCACATCACTTTTTTCCACGATTCGACCCTAAATAAGCTATTTATGAGCACCCAAACAGGCCCATCCGCAAAGGAATCTTCCAAATCAGCCACGCCCTCGCGCGCTACGAAAGTTACCACGCAAACCGTCGTAAATATGAAAGAACGCGGCGAGGCCATCAGCATGCTTACGGCCTACGATTTTACCATGGCACAGCTCGTGGATGGCGCCGGCGTGGATATCATTCTTGTGGGCGATTCGGCCAGCAACGTGATGGCCGGCAACGAAACCACGCTGCCCATGACGCTCGACCACATGATTTATCATACCGCCTGCGTAACCAAAGGCGTAAACCGCGCCCTGGTTGTTGCCGATTTGCCGTTTATGAGCTATCAGGTTACGCCCAAAGAAGCCCTCAACAGCGCCGGCCGCATGATGAAAGAAGCCGCCGCCCACGC
>JBMCPG010000238.1:0-3830 GCA_048626035.1 Cyclonatronaceae bacterium | reverse complement strand
GGCGGCGGCTTTTGTGGCTCTGCTGAGCTTTTTTAATCTCATCGGCCGTTTTTTATGGTCTTCGTTTTCCGATAAAATTGGCCGGCAGCTCGTGTATGGCATTTATTTCGGGCTTGGGCTGCTGCTTTATGCGCTGGTGCCAAGGCTTGGATCCATGGACTCGGCCGTGTTTTTTATCGCCGCATTTGCCATCATCATGACCATGTACGGCGGCGGTTTTGCTACGATTCCGGCCTATTTGCGCGATTTGTTCGGCACATACGAAGTCGGCGCGATTCACGGCCGGCTGCTCACGGCCTGGTCAACGGCCGGCATTTTGGGCCCGGCGCTCATCAACTATATACGTCAGGCTCAGATTGATGCCGGCATTCCGGCCGCGCAATCCTACTCCATTACCATGTATCTGATGGCCGGCCTGCTCCTGATTGGCTTTATTTGTAATTTGATGGTTAAGGAAGTCGATAAAAAATATCATCTTAAGCTTTGATGCGCAGCGCTAATTCAGAATGCGGAAAGAATCGCGGATGATCTGAAATTCGGGCTCATTTATATCTCCGTCAATTACGCTGCCGGCTTCCATGATAAGCACCGACTTTCCGCTATCCTGAAAAGCGTGCATTTCGCCCATGTATTCTGCCCCGGCGTATTGTTGGGTAAAAGAAGCCGAAACGGTTTCGTAATCCCCATATTCGCCCGGGCCGTTAAGCGTGAAATTTTCTTCCGTGAGATTAAAAGAATCGCTCTGATTCAGGTCGTTGCGATGCTGCAAAATCCAGTCCGTGCCGTCGATTTCCTCATCGGCATACATAATGGTGATGAAGCCGCTGGAAAACATGCCTTGTTTTCGCACCATCAGGGACTCATGGGCATCGGTTTGCAGATCTATTTCTTCCATATTCCACCCGTAGGGCTTGGTGAAAGATATAAACTCCCGCTCAATTTCTGCTTCCGGTTCTCTGCTGCAAGCGCTCGCAAGCAAGGCTGTTGCAAGCAGCGCAAAAATAAAAACATGTATCTTCAAGGTGATTTTCTTTTTATGACAGGGATAAGTAAAAGCTGTTCATTCGGGCCGCCGGCTTTCAAAACGCGCATTTTCCCGACATAGTTTAAAACCGTACAAGCCAAAAAATAAGCGCGGTTTTATAATGAATGTAAGGGCTTTAATCTTCGTTTAATCTAAGGCAAAAACACAACCAAATTACATTCTTCAGCCATGCTTTACCCGGCGGCTGAGCACCTTTTTACTCTATCTGATCAGGAGTTTACGTATGTTTACCGGTATTATTGAATACACTGGAAAAGTAGCAAATCTGGAGCCCATGAAAGAAGGCGGGCTGGAAATTACTATTGAATCGCAGCTGGCCGATTCGCTGGAAATAGACGACAGCGTGAGCATCAACGGCGCGTGCCATACGGTAGTTTATAAAAGTGAAGCGCGCTTTAGCGTGCAATCGGTGGAAGAAACGCTGAGCAAAACTTCTATCGGTGATCTGAAGGTCGGACAGCGGGTCAATCTGGAAGATTCGCTCACCATGCAGAAAAAAATCGACGGCCATATTGTACAGGGCCATGTGGATACGGCCGGCCGGCTCACCAAAATCGATCATGAGGGCACCAACTGGCTTATTGAGGTGGAATATGATGCCGCCATGGCGCACTACATTGTTCCGCGCGGCAGTATTGCGGTGGATGGCATCAGCCTTACGGTAGCGCGGCTGGAAGAGAACCGTTTTACCCTGGCGATTATCCCCTACACCTGGGATAACACCAACTTACGGGAACGCGAGGTGGGCGATCGCGTCAATCTTGAGTTTGATGTGCTTGGCAAATACGTGCTTCGGGCAATGGAAACCGGCTACATAAAGCCCTCTACGGCGCAGGAAGTAGCGGCTGGCGGCGACAAATAAAAGTTTGTGGTTTGTGCTAATGGTGTGTCAGATTAAAGCCACGTTTAAACAACAGGGTCGCACAATACCATTCTTATCCAACGGAATTTTTAACATGGTTTGGATATAACCGAGTGTAGAAAAATCAAATTAATAGTATCCATATGCTTACACGTATATATCTTATACGGTGTGATGGTACAGACAAAGACCTCCTAAGACGCTTAAAACGGAAATCTGAATAAATGTATGATGACAAAGAAAAAAACTAAATATATTCATGAAGGCCGCTATGTGGCCGAAATGCAAGTTGACCTGATCGAAAGCAAAGATGGGTGGGGCCCTTATCTCAGCGTTGAAGATGCAACCAGGCTCGATGAGGTTCGGGAAGCCTTGCAAAGAGAAGATTTGGAATCAGCTTCGCGCTACGGAAGTATCTATAAACTTGAGCCCATTATGCGATCATAGTCTCGTTGTTTCGATGGAAGAGGCAACGAAAACGAAAAAAACTTAATAGAAGGTCGTCGTCTGTCACATAGTGAATAGCTTATTTAAAGGGTGATGGCCTCAGAAGTCGACTCGGATGCCATCATCCCGAAAAACGCTTGGTTTATTTTGCTGCTTTTCCGTTTTGGCGCTGTTCTTTTTGCTTCAAATCTGCTTTGCGTGAGCAGTTCCCGGGATCGTTGCAGCTGCCATAAAAATGCAGCGAATGGCCGTTGATGTTAAACTCATGGATGCGCTGCATCAGGCTTTGGATTTCGAAAATACGCGGATCACAGAATTCGATAATGGCGCCGCACTCATCACACAGAATATGATCGTGCTGCCGGTAGGCGTAGGCGCGTTCGTAATACGATTGGTTCTGCCGGAACTGATGCCGCTGCACCAGACCGCACTCAACGAGTAAGTCCAGGGTATTATAGACGGTGGCGCGGGATACGCGATAGCCGGTATCTTTCATCTTGAAATACATATCGTCGGCATCGAAATGGCCATCGGCCTTGTAGATTTCTTCCAGCACCATGAAGCGCTCGGGCGTCTGGCGATGGCCGTTTTTCTTTAAATAGTCGCGGAAAATTTCCTTGACTTCATCAATAGTGTGTTGGAGGGCGGGCGTTGCCATACAAAAAATATTATGAAATAAATGGAGCGGGACAATAATACGAAAGCATTCCGCTTGTATGAAGTTTATACATGCTGTAGTTAAACCAGGCGTATTTCTAAAATACAAAACTTCGGGCGAATCTTACGAACCTGCGTTTGCTGATGCTAAAGCAGGCAAAACATAGTGAAAACGCAGCATACGGCGGGGTATTTTGAAATGTATCCGTTTTTCGGGCCTCGCCGCGTTCAGCAAGCGAACAAACTTTCTTATATTAGGTGGCGCAAAAAAATAACATAACCATCATATTCGCCTCTCTACTGATCTCTGGCAGCACGGCTGAAAAGCCATTTGAGCTGGCCCTGCATGATTTTTTAACCTATTTACCTTTACCAATATGCCAATCGTTGTCGATTTTAAGACCATTCCGGAGCTGTTTTACGAGCTGTCGCTAAAATGGAAAAACCAGCCTAAAACCGCCTTTGGCTACAAACCGGACCCAAAGGGAGTGTATGAGGAAATTAAGTGGGAAAAATTCTATAAAGACGTGATGTCGCTGGCGGCCTACATGTTGCACGCCGGCCTCAAAAAAGGCGACCGGTTTGCTATTCTGAGCGAAAACCGCTACGAGTGGGCCGTTACAGATTTTGCCGGGCAGCTTATTGGTGGGATCAACGTTTCGCTGTACGCTACGCTGCCGCCGGAGCAATGTGCGTATATCCTCAACGATTCCAGCTCCAGGTTTTTCTTCGTATCTACGGGGCTGCAGCTTAAAAAAGCCGTCGAAATCGAAGGGCAGTGCAAAAGCGTAAAGCAGATTATTGCCTTCGATGAGCCGC
>JBMCPG010000237.1:0-3832 GCA_048626035.1 Cyclonatronaceae bacterium | reverse complement strand
CGTTCATTATAATAGCGGATGGCATCATTAACGGCCAGCAGGCGATTGCGCACCTCCTGTATCTCGGCCTGCTTGGCCTGTACTTCTTTCCAGGGGCCGGTTATGGTGTTGTATAACCAAACGGTAAGCACGCCAATAACAACAATAAGAAGAATGCTTAAAATGCGGTTTCTTTGTTCTATGTTCATGTTTTATAAGAATCGAATGAAGTACACAGGTGATGGAAACGCCCTGTTAACAACGCGGAAACCGTAGCCACGCTACGGCTCCGGAACGCTGAAAAACGGCAATAAATAATGAAATGCTCATCAGGCGAGCCGGCAAGCTTTTATATGCCGGTTCTCTGATGTTACTATATGAGCTGCAATACAGCAAAACTTTCGAAGTTTGAAAATACATGCTGTTCGTCTGTTTTGCAACTACATCTAATGCCCGTGTGCCGGCCGGCTGGCCATATCTGCTCATCAAAGAAGCGATGCCCGCTGCATCTGTTTGCATAAACGGCCGGAATACCGCCCGCATTCGGCCGTATTGAACATGGCGAGCGGCAAAAAATTTATACTGCGTTTATACTTTCGCGTATCTTTGAGTTTCTGCCGCTATTTTTCATTTTGCCGTACTCTTTTGATTTATGTCTCTTGATTCTTTCCAAAACCTGCAGCAGCGCTGCTTCGATCTGATTGTGCAGACCGCCCGCATTCCGTCGTTTTCTTCTTACGAAGAGCGGCTTCATCCCTTCATAAAACGCGTTGCGGCCGCCCTGCCGGGCGTAACTCTCGAAGTGATTGAAAAACGCAATCTGCTGCTTCGGCTGCCGGCCGGCGACGCCTCCCGGGGCCGCATCGCCCTGAGCGCTCATCTCGATAAAATTAATCATTTTGGAGAGCAGCCCCCCGAAGAGCTGCCGTGCCGTGAAACCGATACGTTTATTGAAGGACAGATGGATAACACCGCCGGGCTGGGCATCATCCTCAGCCTGCTGGAGGAGGCCGCTGCCCAAGAGAATTACGACGGTCCGGAACTGCTGCTCCTGCTTTCTGAGATGGAGGAAAGCACGGGCCTGCGCCAGCATCCCCATCTGCTGCGCAATGGCGGCGAAGGCCTGCATCACGGCTTGGGAGCCGAGCGGCTGTCCCATCATCTGCTACACGAAAACCTGATTCCCGATCTGGTTCTCACCGTCGATACTACGCCTTTATTTAAGGGCGAGCCGGGCGCGGCCGTGTATTCGGGACACTGGAAATTTACCAAAACACAGCCCGCCGCACGGGAACGTGCCCTCACCGATGCCGCCGTGAAACGCCTTTTAGAGCTCGATCCAAAGCTGCTTCGCTCCAACAACACCAACGACTACCTGATTTATGGCAAGCTGCTGAATGCCGACACAAAGGCTCTGCATGCCGTGCCCTCGCTGGCCGTTGAGCCGGCCATTTACCCGTATCACACAAAAAATGAGCGCGTGTTTAAAAAGGATATCGCCCGTGTGTTACGCCTGTTACATCGATTTATCCACAGTTACAACGGGGTAGAATGAAGGATTTCAGGGAAAGGGTGATGGCATCGGGAGCGCATCTATGTTCTGAACGGAGGGCGGCGGCATGAAGATGAACCGGCGTATTCTCCGGCTGGCCATTCCGAATATCATCAGCAACCTGTCGGTGCCGCTGCTCAGCTCGGTCGATACAGCGCTGGTCGGCCGGCTCGACGGCGTCTATTATCTGGGCGCCATCGCCATTGGCGGCATGATTTTCAATTTCCTGTACTGGGGCTTCGGCTTTCTGCGTATGGGCACGACGGGCCTGACCGCCACCGCGCTGGGCAGCAAAGACGACCGGGAAGTCAGCGTGGTGCTTTCCCGCGCGCTGCTGGTTGGCTTAAGCGCCAGCGTCTTGCTCATTGCCTCGCAGTACTTTTTGTTTCTGGGGGCGATGCAGATCATCGATACCTCCGCTGAAGTCGCCGAATTTGCCGAGCTCTACTTTTTTATCCGCATCTGGGATGCGCCCGCCGTGCTGGCCCTTTTTGCGATTCAGGGCTGGTTTCTGGGCATGCAAAACGCCCGGTTTCCGATGTACATCACCATATTTATCAACCTGCTGAATATCGGGCTGAACGTCTTTTTTATCTACGGACTGGGCCTGACCGTGGACGGCGTGGCCTACGGCACGGTCATCGCCCAATATTCCGGCCTGGGATTTGCGCTCTGGCTGTTTTATAAATATTACGGCCGCCGATACATCCATTTTGGCCGAAAAGCCCTGCTGGCCATCGACGGGCTGAAACGCTTTTTCAGCGTGAGCCGCGATATTTTTATCCGCACCATGAGCCTGATTTTCACTTATTCGTTCTTCACCATACAAAGCGCCGCGCTGGGTGATGAAATCCTGGCCATCAACACCATCCTGATGCAGCTTTGGTACATCATGGCCTACGGGGTGGATGGCTTTGCCTACGCCGCCGAAAGCCTGACCGGCAAATATATGGGCGCCAAAGACAAGCCCGGCCTCAAGCAGGCCGTCAGCTATCTCGTAGCCTGGGGCATGGGCCTGGGCGTGGTCTTCAGCATCATCTATTATCTGTTTGATGAACGCCTGCTCCGGCTCTTCACCGATAATCCGGAGTTGATCGCCCTTGGCCTCAGCTACTTCGCCTGGACGGCCGCCGCGCCGCTGGTCAACAGCTTCTGTTTCATGCTCGACGGCATCTACATCGGCGCAACCGTAACCGGCCCGATGCGCGACTCCATGCTCATATCCACCTTCCTGATATTTGTGCCGACCTACTACCTGAGCGTCGGCCATATCGGGAATCACGCCCTCTGGCTGGCCATGGTCGCCTACATGCTCGCCCGCGGCCTCACCCTGCTGCTCTACGCCCCCAGGAAAATAATGGGGCAATTGGAGTGAGCATCTAAGCCCGGCTTTTTTCCTTTATATTGTGATGATCACCGTTCATCTCTTTAGCTCATTTCCGTGGATAGTACCGCCCTCATCGTAAACTACCGCACGCCCCGGCTCACGCATGCCGCCGTCTGGTCGCTGCGTTCCCAGTATCCGGCCCTGCCCGTTATGCTGATTGATAACGCCTCCCCGGCCGCCGAACGCGCGCAGCTGAAAGAAACCGCGGAGCAGGCCGGCGGCGTAGAACTGCTTTTAAATGATGAAAACGCCCATCACGGCCCGGCCCTGCATCAGGGCATGATGCGCTGCCCCACGCCCTCGGCCCTGCTTTTTGATTCTGACTGCATCGCTTTCCGGCCCGGATTTCTGGAATTGATGCAGCAGGAGCTGGCCAACGGCGCCTATATCTGCGGAGCCGTGCAGCAGGTCGATGCCTTCGGCTATAATGTGCCCGCTTCCGCCGATTCCATTCCCTACGCCCATCCCAGCTGCGCCCTGCTTGATGTGGAAACCTATAAACAACTGCCGCCCTTCGAAAAACACGGCGCGCCCTGCATCACCAATCAGAAAGCCGCCTTTGAGCAGGGATTCCGCGCGGCCCATTTCGACGTGCCGCAATACGTGTATCATATCGGCCGGGGAACGGTAAACGCCACCGGCGGCTACCATCTGGGTACAAAAGGCTATCTCAACAAATTGCGCCGGCTGATCGGGAAATGATGCAGCGGGCGTTTTTGTCTTATGATAAACCTTAACAATTCCCTCATGGTTTTCTTTAACCGCAAAGACCGCGAAGGATTACGCGAAGGCCACATGCGGCAGGGAAAGAATGGTGAATTGGGGCAGCCTATGTATCCCTGAATTAGCTTGACCGGAGAAATTTTAAATGCTCAATTTTAAATTTTGAATGCACCATCAATATCTATTTTTTC
>JBMCPG010000236.1:0-3850 GCA_048626035.1 Cyclonatronaceae bacterium | reverse complement strand
AATCTGAGCGGCCGTCTCTTATGGAATCACGCACAGGCGAGCACGCGCTACATGAGTCTGTGGATTCAGGAAAAGGAAAAGCATCATAAATAACGGTTTACAACACGCGGCTTAGTCCACGTTATGCTCACAAAGGGCCTTTTCCGGATAGTAGCGCAAGTAATAAAAATCATCTTCACGAGCCTCATCCTGAAACCGCAGCCGCACTTCGGCCTGAAGCTCCAGCAGGTGAATTTCATCCGGCATGATCTGTACGCCCTGCCGCTGAAATTCCTCTTGTGGCACCGCGCGCAGCTCGTTGAGCTTCTCATTCAAAAATTCCATGTATTCCAGCGAAGGCTTGCCGTCGCGCAGCCAGTTTATGAGCAGGCTGTACACCGCGTTTCCGGTATGATGAAACTGCTCGTGCAGCGCTCCCGAGAGCTGTTCGTGCCCTACATGATGGACAAAAATATAGAGCTGTACAGCCCGGCGAAACAGCTCCTGTTCCTGCTGGCCGATACGCAGCTGATGCGGTAATTCCGATGGTTTCGGAACCGATGAAGCCGGCCGCCGGCGCAAAAAATCAAATAATGCGTATATCATGATGCTAAAATTTGTGCTGAATATCGGGTTGTGTTTTCTTAGCGCGTGTGTTTGGCAAAAGCCGGCGGAAGCGCCTCGGCGGGATCCCAGAAATGCCGGCCGATATCTACGGTGTCGGCCTCTTTAAAGGCAACGCCTTCCTGCCGCAGCAGGCTTTCCATCACGCCCGGGCCAAAATAGGCCTTACCGCTGAGCTGCCCCAGCCGGTTTACCACCCGGTGGCAGGGCAGTGCCGGGCCGTTGCCGGAGGTTTGCTGATCCAGGCTTTTATTCAGCGCATATCCCACCATGCGGGCGCTGCGGCCGGTGCCCAGATAGCGGGCAATCGCGCCGTAGCTGGTAACGCGGCCCGGCGGAATTTCGGCCACCACGGCATAGACGCGTTCGTAAAAATCCGGGAGTTCAGAAAGCTTGGTATTCACGCAGATGCAGGAATTATGATAGATCATTAATGCTCTAAAAGAGGATTCAGCGCCTCAAGCTGCGCCTCAGATAGCCGCCCGTCGGCGCGGGCAAGCCGGGCCGCTACTCGTCCTAACTGTTTATAGGCGGGGATGAGTTCGGAAACAAGCGGGTTCCGCTGCTCCAGGGTGATGGCATCCAGCTCGGCCAGATGCGACCGGAGCGTATCGGCATCGCCCCGGCTGACCGGGCCGGTGAGGGCGGCGGCCGTTCCCTGCTGCATCACATTATGAAGCGTTTGCTGAAGCAGCGGGGCAAAATGTGGCAGCAGCGGTTCCGAAATTTCTGAGGCGGCCGCTTCGGCCAGATGCAGCAGCGCTACCATATAATTAGAAGCCATTACGGCCGCCAGATGGAGCTGCTTTTTTTGCCGGGCGTTTACCCGAAGCGGCCGTGCGCCGAACGTCCGGGCCAATTCCGAAAGCCGCGGGGCATCGGCTTCATCGCACAAAAGGCTGATGCTGATGTCCCGGAAAACGGTTGCGTCTGCGCCTTTGGTGAAGCTTTGCAGCGGATGGAAGCTGCCTGTCCGGCCGCCGGCTTTCCGAATGGGCGCAAGCGGCTCCAGGCCTGCCGCGCCGGAGGTATGCACAAAAAGCCCCGTGGGTACTTTTCCGGCTGAAGCCAACATTCGGGCCACTTCCGGAAGGGCGGCATCACTGACAGCCAGCAGGGTGATGGTTTCGGGATCGGACACCGGAATCCGGGCCAGATCGCCACTCCCGATGTCTGCCCCGGCGATGCTTTTTGCTTTTTCAGCCGAGCGGGCAAATATGCCGGTCAGCCGGAAGTTGTTAGTGGGCTTGCTCCGCAGTGCATGGGCCAGAGCGCCGGCCATGCGCCCGCTACCGATAATGCGGCAGGAAACAGGCCTGGAGGCCCCGGCAGTGGAAACAGACTCGGAAGGCATCATCATATAAAAAACGCTCAGGATTGGGTTTCATATACCGGCAGGCCGGCGTAACCGGCCAAACAGGCAATATGAGCATCTTTTCCGGGAATCATCAGGCAGGTTTCCAGCTCCCAGTTGTGGCTGAGCAAAATACCGGCCGCCAGCGGTCCGCCGCCTTGTACCCCGGCATCGCCGGTATTGATGTAGTTGAGCATGCGGGAGAAGTTTTGTTCTGCCGCCAGACGCTGCACTTCCTGAAGGCCGTTTTTGTCGGCTTCCGCCGCTTCGGCACACACAATGATAAGGGCGTTGCGCTCGCGCAGAATTTCGGCCACGCCGGCAGCCAGCTCCCGCACAATAGACGGGCGCTCGTCGGTAATTTGCAGGCTCAGCACGCGGAAGTCGTTTGCCAGCGTACACTGAAGCATCATCAGATGCTCGGGCAACGACATATTTTCGTGGCGGCCCAGATCATCGATATAAAAATCATCGTCTTCGTCGCAAAAATCATTGCGCAGCACATCGTTGACGGGAACCTCGCCCAGCGGCGTTTCGATGATGGCATCTGAAATCATGGGCAGCCGTTTGGTGCCGTTGTCTAAAAATCGCTCAATAATGATAACATCATCGTACGACGTATTCTTGAGATTGGCATACAGCCGGCAGGCAGTTTCAAAGTTTTCTTCGGTGATGTGCACAGGGGCAAAAAGGACGCGAAGGCGGTTTTTCGCCGTGGGTGCATAGGCGGCAAGACCGGCTTCGATGTCGGCACGGGAATAGGAAAGAATAGATTTCATAAGGGCTTTATAAGCAGTCGAAAAAAAGAAGTGGTTTCTGAAGTTGCAAAATACGCTAAAAGAAGCTGAAAAAGTACCGTTTTACGGCTGTATTATCGTGTTATGAGGAAGCGGCCAGCAAGCTTATGGCCTCTTCTGCGAGCTGTATGCCCAGGGCAATGCCCATGCCGCCGAGGCCGGCCGCGCTGTACACGCCGTTGGGCCATTGCCGGCATTCCGGCGTTTTGGTAGGGCCAAAACCCATAATGCCCGACCACTGCGTGGCGATTTTCCAGTTGGCATCGATTTGTAACTTCGTGCTTGTAAAATCGGTGAGCCAGCGCTGTATGGCCGTATTAATGCCAAACTCCATGCTGTTTTCGCCGGCTTTATCTACGTCCCGGGCGCCGCCAATAAGCAGCCGGCGGCGCTGCGGATGGGCGTTGTCGGCTACATCACGAAAATATACGTAGCCGCGATTATAGTGGAAGGTGCCGCGCCAGGGCAACTGCCGCAGCGGTTCGGTAACGAAGGCCATGCCACGGGCGGACTGTACCTGCGAGTCTGGCAGCAGCGCCCGGGTGAATCCGTTGGTAGCCGAAAGTACTTGCCCGGCCTGAAGCTCATGGCCGTTTTCGAGCACAACGGCATGTTTCTTCATCATCTTTACGATAGTATTCCAACGCAGCTCAACGCCTGCCTGCCGGGCTTTCCGCGCCAGTTCCTGAAGCATTTTACCGCTGTGAATGCTGCCTTCGAGCCGGTTTCGGATGGCCGGAAACCCGTTTATGGTGCAGGTTTCGTAGCTCTGCGCCCGGCCGGTTGCTGCCTTCACCCAGGCATTGAAGCGCGGGAGCTCGGCCACGCTTTGGCGATAATGCGGATCAGAGGCGTCATCAAAAAGTTCATAGCCGCCGCAGGCCTGGTATCCTATGGCTGCTTCGCCCAGCTCCCGGCGCAGCAGTCGCAGGCCGGCAATGCGCATTTCGAGCCGCTGGCGTACATCAGTTTCTGCTTCGCCTTGCTGCATATCGTCGAGTAGCTCGCCGGCCGAGCCAAAGCAGGCAAAGCCGGCGTTTCGGCTGGTAGCCCCGGCGGGCCAAAAGCCTTTATCGAGCACCATTACCGAGCGTTT
>JBMCPG010000235.1:0-3855 GCA_048626035.1 Cyclonatronaceae bacterium | reverse complement strand
AACTACAAGTCTTCGAATTTATTAAAGTTTCGGGGCCCGATAAATTTGGATCCCTAATAACGGTAAATCCTGATTTTGAACTCACCACAAACTCTGAGAATTTTTGGGCGTCTGATCTGGCCATTATCTTTGCTGACGGGCCGGACTTATTTGCAAGCAATCGACTATTACAGGTCGGAGGATATAATCTTTTTGCAAATATGGCCATTTTTTGGGAAGATGGAGAAGCGGGAAAGCTGGGAACCACAGTAAGAGCACCTATAGATATACCTTTTGACTTCGACGTAGAGAACCTGTACATGTTTTTAATAAACACCTATATTCCGGAAAACCAGCAGGCTTCGGCCGCATGGAGCGGATCTATAGAACTGTTTGGTGTTGAGGAAAGCGCCAGCTTTATTACAGACGTAGAACCGGCTTCAGGCGAGCTTGAAGCCGGCGAAAGTGTGATGGTTACGCTTTCGTTCGAGCCGGCAGAGCTGGGACTTATGGAAAGTGCGCTTTACCTTACAAGCAATGATTTACAACAGCAAGCCATTATTATTCCGGTGTCTATGAACGGGCTTCAAAGCATCGACTGGGCGAGTCTGCACGGGCCGGCAACAGCAACTCTTTCACCAGGTGAAGACTTTGATATAAAGGGCAGAGTTCTGGCCGAAAGTTATACCGAAGATGCCTCTCCTGCTCAGGAAGTCTCCTATGCGGTAGGATTTCATTCCGAAAACACGCACCCGGAAGACTGGCCGGAATCAGCCTGGGTTTCAGGAGAATTCAGCACTGCGATGGAAAACATGCATGAATACTCTGTTGTTACCGGTTCACATCTCGAAGAGGGCACCTGGTTTTATGCCACTCGCTTTGAGTTCGACGGCGAGGGGTATTCTTATGGCGGCTATGCGGATGAGGGAGGAGGATTTTGGGAAGAGGGCCAATATATTTCTGGTATTGCCGAAATTGCTCCAGCCACTTCTACAGAGCCGGAAACGGAGCTTCCCGCTGTCGTCTCGCTCTCGCAAAACTACCCCAACCCCTTCAATCCCGTTACTCTTATTGAATATGCGCTGCCGGAAACAGCCGAAGTACGGCTTGATGTATTTAATATGATGGGGCAACAAGTGGCTACACTGGTAAACGCAACCCAACCGGCCGGCGAGCACGCTGTTTCTTTCGATGCCGCAGGCTTGTCCAGCGGAATGTACTTGTATCGCTTCAGCAGCGGTAGCTTCATACAGACGCGCAAAATGATGCTGCTCAAGTAAAAGTAGGTTATTGTATCAGGAGAGAGCGTTGAGGGAAAAAGGGATGAGGTGCGGCGACGCTGTGCTTCATCCTTTTTTGTTGGAGGAGCTTATTTGGAACAAGGAGCTTTGTGCGCGACTGCGTGGACGAAATGGTTGAGGAACATCAGGCGGCAGGTGACACCCTGAAAATAATCGCTGCTCTCAGCAACGATTACACGCCGCCGGAAGGCGCCTGTACCACCTATAGCGTGCTGTACAAAAACCTGCAAGCGTTCGAAGCCGATCTGCATAAGCACGTGCATCTGGAAAACAACATCCTGTTGCCCAAAGCCGAAGCCCTGCTGCAAGACTGAGCGGGCTGGCCGGCTTCTTTTATAAAGGAAGCCCCGGAAAAAGCTGAAGAGATTAGCAATGCTAATTCATATATTAAATACATAAAGCTATTTTTATATGAATATTATTTAATCTTTATTTCAATGTTACTTTCAAAAGCCTGCATTTACGGCATCCGGGCTTCCTTATATATGGCGGCCATGCACGAGCAGGAACGGCACTTTGTGCCGATTCGGGAAGTCAGCGGTAAGCTGGATTTGTCCTTTCATTTTCTCACTAAAATCCTGCAGCAGCTTACGGCTGCCGGCCTGATGGAGTCTTACAAAGGACCCAAAGTGGGCATTGCTCTTTCAAAATCACCTGAAGATATTATGCTGGTGGAAGTCGTGGGCGCTATCGACGGGCTTGGCTTGTTTACCGAGTGCGTGCTCGGGCTGCCGGGCTGCGGGGATAAGAAACCCTGTCCGCTTCATGATAAGTGGGCTTATACCCGCGAAGCTATTAAAATCATGTTCGAAACCACCAGCCTGGGCGAAATGGCCAGTAAGGGCCGGCGCATGAATCTTCGTCTTGCGGAGGATATTAGTCTCGATGATTTGATGAAGCTTAAATAGCGCTTCATGCTCTGAAGCATCAGATTTCTCCATTCCGATACCAGTGAAACAGGCCTTTTTGGGGCAAACAGCAGCCTCAGCCCCCCTTTGTGCCAATAGGCGCAAAAGATGGATGCTATGCTTTCTCCGGACACCATTAATTCAAAATATTCGACGATTTCGTTGTGCTGCTTAGTTGTCGCAGCTATACATTATGTCTATATTAAAGACAAAATAATCTTTAATCTTATATTAACCGGGTCAATCATGAATCATATTATTGATGTTGAGCAAATCACCGAGGAGAGTCGTCATGCCTGCATTTTCAGGTTTTTTGACGGGCTTGAGCTTGGAGAGAATA
Source organism: Cyclonatronaceae bacterium (assembly GCA_048626035.1). Classification (GTDB taxonomy): domain Bacteria; phylum Bacteroidota; class Rhodothermia; order Balneolales; family Cyclonatronaceae; genus Cyclonatronum. Next base: position 1,327 of record JBMCPG010000235.1, on the reverse strand, counting down.
TTCTCCTGCGGCTGCGGCATGACCCGAAGGCCTTGTATTTTCAGTTTCTGTTTGAGCGCAGCGGACAGTTTAGCTGGGATAAAATCCAGACAGAACAGGGCTTTGAAATCAAGATCATCCGTTTGCGTCCGGCAGCCGGAACGCAAAAGCCCTCCACGGAAATTAAAGGCTGCCGCTGCATGATGTAGCCCCTTGGTGCTGGTTTTATGGAACAAAATGATACTCGCTCCCTCGAAATTCGTCGCTGGTTTGAGCTGCCGGCCCTGTTCTGGTTGCTGGTCGCCGCCCTGGTCGGCATCTGGATTCGCCTGGAGTGGTACGCTCCGATGCAATCCTTTTTTGCTCCCCGGGATTTGATTCACGCCCATACCCACGCGGCGCTGCTGGGCTGGGTTTATTTAGTGATGAGCGGCTTTACCCTGCGGCATTTTGTTCGCCGGGAAACGGTCATGCGGGTGCTGCGCCCGATGTCGGCCGGGCTTCAGCTGGTGAATCTGGGCATGCTCGTGGCTTTTGCGCTGCAAGGCTATGCCTTCTGGTCAATTCTGTTTTCGGCCGCGCATCTCTTCCTCACGCTTTGGCTGGCCGTGCTTTTTGTGATGCGGCCGGCTTCCCGCTCCGATGCTTCACTTTCGCGCCGCTTCGCCGCTTCAGCCTGGTTCTGGCAGGTCGTTTCGGGCTTCGGTCCCATCATACTGGCCGCAACCGGCGGCATGAGCGGGGGGCTGGCCGAATTCTGGCTGGGCAGCTATTTGTTTTTACTACTCAACGGCTGGATTATTTTTATGATGCTGTCCATGTGGTTGCGGCTGACCGGGGCGGATGGCAGGGCCGGGAAGAAGGCCCGGGCCGCACATCATCTTATGCATTTCAGCCTGTTTCCGGCGCTGCTGTCCATGTTCTACGGCGCCGGCCTTCCGGATTGGATGATGTGGACCGGATTCGGATTCAATCTGATGCACAGCTTGGGAATCCTGCTGCTGCTTCCGCTACTTTGGAAAATGCGTCTGTATGCCAATCATGCCGCTGCCGTTCGCCTGTTGCTTGGGCTTGCCACGCTGCTGCTGGGACTGAAAGCCGGTTTACAAATTCTGAGCTATTATCCGGAGCTGCTCTACCTCACCAAAAATCACCTGCTGCGCGTGGCTTTTCTGCACCTGGTGCTGCTGGGCCTGCTCACACCGCTGCTGCTTTATTTCGGCTACGGCAGCATGAGGCAAAGTAGTCAAATGGCGACACATCTTGCGAGCCTGGCCCTGGGCAGCGGCTTCATCACTACGCTTATACTCTTCTGGATGCCACTTTCCGGCATGCTTGGGATGTATCT
>JBMCPG010000234.1:0-3857 GCA_048626035.1 Cyclonatronaceae bacterium | reverse complement strand
AAAGGCTTCAGAGCCAAAATACAGGCAGGCCGTGCCTAAAAATACATAAAAAACGGCCAGCCACACCGGCACGGTTTGGTGTTGCAGCACTTCTTTTACGGTTTCGTCGAAGGCGTTCATTTGTGCTTTCGCCATCCGGATCTGATAGAGCAAAAAAGCAACAAGCAGCAGGCTGAGCGCTATTCCCTCGTAGCGCGTAATCATCTGATTGTACATCAGGGCGGTGATAAAAAGCATGATCAGAACCATCAGGGGGAGCTCGCGGCGCGTAATGCCGGCATCTCCCTTCACAGGAAATATGAGCGCTGCCGGGCCCAGTACTAAGGCAATATTTGCAATGTTGGAGCCAATTACGTTGCCGACGGCAATAGCGCTGCTGCCCTGAAAGGCGGCCACCAGACTCACCAGCAGTTCGGGGCTGCTGGTGGCAATAGCAACAATAGTGAGGCCAATAAGTAGTGGAGAAACGCCCGTGCGTAGTGCAATGGCGCTGCTGCCGGCCACCAGCCGGTCGGCTCCGTAGGTGAGCAAACCAACCCCGGCGGCCAGCCAGATAAGGGAAATGAGCATAATAGGATGAAGGGTTAAGAATTCTGAAGAAGATGCGGCACACGCTCCCGCTTCAGGACACGTTTTAAGGCGCGAAGGTGTTATACCATTGCGGCGGTATTTTACAGAAAAGCTGCAAAATACGCTTTTCGCTTATGTAAGCCGCAGTTCGTTTTAGTCATTTTTTATCCTATCCGGAAGTCTGGTTTATGTTTATGAATTCACGATTTTTACGCTCGCTGTTTCTTTTTTTATGCTTTTTTACAGCCACTATGATGATGCCCGCCATGCCCGCAACCGGCTTGGAAGGCCATCATACGGCCCGGCTGCAGGCCGCCCCGCAGCAGAGCGAAGACGAGCGCGCCCGCGAAATTTTTGAAGAGCTGGATGCGCGCCGCGATGCCATCACCTACGAAACAAGCACTATGGAAATGCGCATTATTGATGATCGCGACCGGGAGCGACGGCGCGAAATGAAGTCTTATACCTATGAAGAGGGAGACGTGAGTAAAAGCCTCACGGTATTTGAAGCCCCCGCCGACGTGCGCGGAACGGGATTGCTCACGGTTGGGGAGGGAGACGAAGAGGTGCAGCGCCTCTACCTGCCGGCGGTCGGGCAGGTGCAAACCGTGAGCGGAAGCCAGCGCAGCGACCGCTTTATGGGCAGCGATTTTACCTTTGAAGACCTGGGAAACCAAAATCCCGATAATTTTGAGTTTGAGCTCCTCGAAGAAGACGAAGAACAGGTGAAGCTGCTGGCTACCCCAACCGACGACAGTCAGTATGCCTATATTCATTTTTATATTGATGCGGAGCGCCTCGTGCTGGAGAAAGCCGATTATTTTAACGAAGACGACGAGCGCATCAAGGAGCTTACAGCCAGCGATTATGAGAATGTGCGCGACGATATCTGGCGGCCCGGCACGATGGTTATGCGCGACCTGCAGGCCGAACGCCGGACCGAGCTGCGCTGGACCGACCGCGTATTTGATGACCCTATTCCGGAGCGCTATTTTACCGAACGTCAGCTTCGCCGCGGGCTTCAATAACGCCCTCAGCCGAGCCCGAGCCGGCGAAGATCCTCGCCGGTATCCACATCGCTGAGTTCCTCAATCTGGGCATAAGATAGCTTCATTTCCCGTATTCGATCCAGCGTTTGGGCATACACATCTCCGTGCGACCAGGCGTTTAGCTCAAAAAGCGGGCCGTACAGCGTGTTCATTCCCAGCAAATAATAGCCGCCGTCGCGGGCCGGGCCAATCACTGTTTCGGTATTTTTGAGCGCATCGAATGCTTGCTTTAGGTGCCCGGCTGTGAGCTGCGGGCAGTCGCTTCCGATAATAACCTGCCGGCTATATCCCAGGGAGATGCCTTCGGCAAAGGCGTTCTTCATGCGGGCGCCCAAGCCTTCGCCTTGCTGCAGATGCTGCTGAAACGCCGGCGGAATTTCCACAGGAAACGATGTTTCCGCAGGAATAAAATCGCTGAAATACAGTCCGGCATCTGCGCCGGGATATTGGGCCGTAAACTTTGACGCTTCCAAAAACGTGTGCTTCAGCAGCGACACATAGAGTTCTAAAGCGCGTTCCGGGCCGATATCGGCGGCTAATCGGGTTTTCACACGGCCCGGAACAGGATTTTTTACAAAGATGATGAGGCGGGAAGAAGACATGCTGTTTGGTTGAAGTGTAAAGAATTTCAAAAATGGGAACGCGCCTGCAAGTGCAGCTCATGCCCGACCAGCAGCAGATTAAAATTGCGTTCCCAAAAGGCGGGCCGCAGCACGTTTTCGAGCAAATGCCGGCGAATCGCTTCCGGATTTTGCGCGTCGATGCGCAATAATTCTTTATGATAGCGGTGTAAATCGCCGAGTTTGCGGCGCAGCTCGCGGCAAATTTCCTCCTCCGAAAAGCTATCGAAGGCCAGGGCAAGCAGCGGCCGGCGGTAGCGGGCTTCATAAACATAATCATACTTATGGCTGCTAAAACCTAAAACGCCCTCCACGGTAATGCTACGCGCGTGCTCCGCTTCTTTGATGAGCGGGAGCAGCGCCTGCCCGGAAAGATCGATCAGGCAAAGATGCCGAAAACTCAGCCGCACGGCTTCTACCCCCGAATGCTGCACATAATGCAGGGCTTTTACCACCTCCAGCGGCCGCCCGCCAGATTGGGCATGAATCTGCAACTTGTTGATGCTCGTGCTCATTTTATGAGTTTCTGCGAAAGCCACTGCGCGGGCAACCTCCGGGAAGAATCCGCCCTGAAAGAGCATGTTTACCGCATCCTGAACCGGCAGGAAGGCGCCTTCTTTTTGAAACTGCCTTTTGAGTTTTATCACTTTAACCGCCGTAAATAGGATGATGAAAGCAAAAAAGGAGGCGATAAATATTAAAAGGCCGGAAAGCATAAATATAAATTTAGCGGATGATGGCGACTTTACCTACGCCGCGCTCATCGCCATTTTGGTCGTTAGCTATAATGATATATACGCCGCTGGCTACCCGGTTTCCGTTAAAATCGCGGGCATTCCACTCGGCCCGGCCGCTGCGCGCCTGCACCCGGTTCACCATACGGCCATCTACGCCTACGATAGAAAGCAGCGTTTCTTCGCTCAGGCCTTCAATAATGATATTTCCACTGTTGCGCTCATATTCATACGGATTGGGATACACAAACAGATCGTCCATGCTGCGTTCTGCCGAAGTTGGCACGTCGGTGTAGGTAAGCAGGCCTTCGGCGGTGGCAATATACACGATTCCGGTTTCATCATCTACGGCTACATCTTCAATAATATTAGAGAACAGCGGGCTGTTTTCGGTAGTAAAATGCCGCAGCACGCGCCGGCCTTCGGCATCAATAAGCCAGAGCCCGTCGCCCCGGCTGCCGATCCATTTTTGATTGGCCGCATTTACGGCGATGGAGGTTGCGTCGATATCGCGTAATAAAAACGGACTGTCGGTGTCCTGGTCGGCATTAATGAGTAAACTGGCCTGCCGGTCGCGGGCGGTACCGTCGATAATGCGCGTGGGGAACAAAAACCTCGCTACGCCCCGGGCAGTTCCTATCCAAACTTCTCCGCGCCGGTCTTGCACCACCGCATTAACCAGATCATCGGGGAGATCGCCCTGATTGGGGCTGCTGGTCAGGCGTACGGCATCTACGCTGCCATCCGTATTTACGCGCTGTACCATCAGGCCGAGGCCGTTGCCGGAAATATTCTGAAGCGGCATCCATTTTTGATTGGCCGAATCGATATATAAATCGGTATAGATGCCGTTGGCCAGCTCCGGCGGATCCGGATAAGAGCTC
>JBMCPG010000233.1:0-3891 GCA_048626035.1 Cyclonatronaceae bacterium | reverse complement strand
TTAAAGAAGCTTTAGATCCCGGCAGCAGCACCAGTCGCTCAGGAGATCTGCTCCTGTGATTGGGATATGGGCTTTTTAGCCAGGCGATTCCAGGTGCGCGCGGCAAAATCGTTGAAGGGCTGTTTTTGATGCAGCCAGCCAAAATGAAGCACATACGGCGTAACGGTCTGATAATCGCTAAAGCCGGGCAGCGAGATGCTGAGGCGATAGAGCAGGCGCCGGGCCGCATCTGCTTTAATGCCCCGCAGGCTATATACAAATGGATGCGTATGGAAGGTACAACGCACCTGCGTAAAGTCCTCATCATGCTCCACAATATCACTGATATAGTCGAGTTGCGGGCTTTCATGGCCGTTTTGCCAGTGAAAAACCGGTAAATTCAGTTTCGACATGGCCATAGCCAGGCTCCATTCGCAAGATTCGAGGGAGCGGCCGGCTTCTTTGCGCCGGCTTTGGAAATGAGTTTCGCTGATACGATCCAGCATTTTCCGGGCCAGTTCGCAGACTTCGCGCGTTTTAGCCTTGTCGTGGGCGTAGATCATACCGCTTTGCACCCGGCTGAGATAGCTCAGCCCAAAGCGCTGAAGCGTGCGCTCGCGGCGTCTCAACACAATATCCCTGACGATGCCCAGGCCTTTGGGCGCGCCAAAAAAATAGTCGGCTTTCAGCGATCCGGTAATGGTATAAGCATACGATGAAAGCCCGTTCCAGAGCGCATCAGGATTCCGGCACCATACCATATCGCTGTCTAAAAACATATTGCGCTCAAAAACCATATACTCATGCACATTATGCTTAAACCCAACTATAGAATCGTGGCCTTCCTTCAGGGGAATATAGTGGTCAAAAAGATAGCTAAGTCCTTGTTTTTCTATTTCCTGCCGATGTTGTGGCTGGCATACAAGCGCCACCGGCCGGCCGGTATCGTAGCGCCGGAGCGTGCTTACCGAAGCGGCCGCATCACGCAAATATTTAAGCTTTCCATATACGACGTAAATGTAGCCTTCAGGCGCCGTGTTGCCAGATTTTGCGGCAGAGATATAGGTGGATGAATTCATGGATGCAAAGGTAAAGCCGGAGACTGTTGCCTGCAAAATTTATTCTACAATAAAGAAATTGTAATAGCCCGGTTTTGGTTCCCGCCCCATCTCCTCAAGGACGGCCTCTCCGCGAAACTCAATAACTTCGCCGCCGAGAAATCGCTTGGCGGCCCGGCGGGCAATCCATGAAAGATCCGAAAGAATCGAAAAGCGTTCATCATCTTGTGTGCGCTGAATGGTAGCCATATGTGCGCCGCCCTCTTCTACGGGCAGTTCCAGAAAATAAAGCTGCATGCTGTGTGCAAAACGTTCGCCAAGGGCGCGTTTGCGCTGCATATCCATAATCTGATAGGCCGATCGCAAGGTTTGCTCTCCGTTTTCGCGCATAATACGATGGCCGATGACGCGCATATCTTCGCGCTCTTCGGGCAGCAGCGCGTAGGTGATGTCCCAGTTATCAGGATCCTGGTGCGAAATGAAGCGATAGCCGCTGTGCATCAGGTGTGTAGTGGTTTCATTTTGGAAGGTATGATCCATATAGGCGGTGCCGCTGAGCTCTTTGCGCGTGTCGTTTATGGTAACGCTTCCGCTCACTTCGGCATAAGGAATATGCGTGTAAATGCCAACCGGCTCATTTCCGATGCTATATAGTCCGTTAGCCCATTTTGCACCCTCAACAATATTGCTGAAATCCATATCGATATCAAAAGAAAGTCCGCCTTTTCCGGTCTTTACACGCACCCGATGAGCCTCCGGGAGCGCGCCTTCAAACCACACCTCGCGCTCCTCGCTTACCTGAAACCGAAAGCGATCCTCATCCTGAATCAGCCTATCGAGTGAGTATTCGCGTGAAATCTGATAAGTTTCGTCCTCAAAATTGAATACCGAGATCCGCACGCCGGTTACCGGATCCTTAAGGCTGCCAAAGTTTGCGGCCGAAAAGGTAATGTGCATTTTGATGTCATCTTCGAGGAAAAAATGATAGGTCCAGAATTCGTTAAAATGGCTTCCTTTCAGCGTTTGCGGCCAGATATCGGAGGCTTCGGTTGGCGCGAGCTCTCCCTGCGGATTGCTTACTTGCCCGTAGCTTGTAGCGGGCAGCAAACTCATCATGATGCCAACTATTAAGAAACGCAGGCATGATGCGGTTCCGGGGCGGAAAAAGTTCCGGTTCATATCCATAAGCGTAGATTTTTGATGCTTGAAAAAGCCTTCTGGGAAGTATAAGCTGCCGTACCCGCTTTATGCATCTTCCGAAATGCCGGCGCGGCGTTTGAGGCTGGAAAGCAGCGCATCGTAACTACGGCGCTGTAAAATGCGCTGAAAAGAGCGCTGATAAGAATTGGCCGTCGATACATTATCGATAGACATATCTTTTACGACCCATTCGCCGTCTTCTTTTTCCATATCGTAGATAACGGGCGTGCGCACGTTGTCAAGGCGGGCAACGGTATGAGCCGTTACCTGCTGGCCATCAACTTCGAAGTCTTCGTAGGTTACTTCTGCGCGGTAAATATCGAGGCTGTTCAGGGATTGATCCCGAATGACCTGCGAAAATACGTTCACGAACTCATCGCGCTGTTCGGCCGAAAGCTCTTCCCATTTATCCTGAAGGGCATGGCGGGCCATCGCGCGATAATCGATTACTTCATTGATGATATCCATAAGCTCCTGGCGCTTTTCGTCGCTGTAATCTGTGCCTTCGGGGCCGAGGAGCTCTTTAATTTCCTCGTCGCGGTCTTCGAGCATCGTGCGGACTTCGGCGGCAACATCTTCTTGTACACTTGATGTAGCGGCGGCGGTGTTCGCATTTGCCGTAAACGCAATGCTCAGAAGAGCTAATACAAAGGATAAACTAAATATTTTCATAATAATTGAATTGATGCGGTAAATAAAAACAGGGGATGAAATCAAGGATATAAAGCAGAACTTCTAATCATATTGCAAAAATGCTGCCAGTTTTTAAACAGCCGGAGCCGTATTGGCAGCTTTGCTGATTCTTTCGGTGTAAAGCGAGTGCTTTATATCCTTATATTATTGATTATCAGTGCTATAAAGCTGTTTTATGCTGCGTCCGCTGGCTTTATAAAGCCGCCCGAGGGCGATATTATAATCGTAAACGCGCTGCTTGTATTCGGCTTCTAATTCCAGATTTTGGCGCACCGCGTCCACTAAATTGTCCACATCTCCAAAGCCAATATCATAATCTAACTGTTCCTGCCGCAGCCATTGGCGGCTCACATCCACCGCACTGCGGCTTGCTTCCATGCGTGCAAGGGCAATCTCGGCGTTTTTATACTTGTCTGCGATATCCAACTCAATGCCGTCTGCGGCGGCTTCGCGGGCATATCCGGCCTGCCGGTGCTGCACCTGTGCACGCTCTACACGGCTCTCGAGTATGAAGAAATTCAGGCTTTGCCGCAGTCCGAGGCCTACGGTAAGGCTTTCTGTATTGGCAGGATTGCTGATAAACGGGTTTCGCTGCCGCGGGCGGTTTGAAGCGTATGCGTAGCGGTAGTTCAGGCCCAATACAAAGGCCGGATAGCGCTGCGCTTTGGCTGCTTTGAGGCCGTAGCCGGCGGCATTCTGTACGGCATCTAAACGGCGGATTTCCGGCCGGTTGTTCAAAGCGGTTTGGCGGTAGAGTTGCTGCTCGTCGGGCATATCCAGCAGGGGATCTATAAACGGGGATTCCGGTTCATAAACCGGTGTATCGTCGTCGGCATTCTCCCGGAGGGCCAATTGCCAGGCCTGGCGCACGAAATTCATGTTTTGCTCTACCTCCACGACCTGCGCTTCAAACTGATGCTTAAAAATATCGAGCAGATATAAATCCGCGTCTTCTATATCT
>JBMCPG010000232.1:0-3906 GCA_048626035.1 Cyclonatronaceae bacterium | reverse complement strand
CCCCGACGAACGACGCCTTTGCACCTGTGAACGAGATAGTTGCCGACCTGAGTGATGAACAACTCACCGACGTGCTTCAGTATCATGTGCTGGAGGCACAGATTGCCTCTACCGACCTGCAGCCCGAGCAGACCGTGGAAAGCCTGAATGGCGATGATTTATTCATTACCGTTGAAGACGGTATGGTAAGCATCAACGGCGGCGCTGCCGTGGCCGATGCCGATATTCTGGCCTCTAACGGCATCATTCATGCTATCGACGGCGTATTGCTGCCCGACGAGTATGGTACGATTGTAGATAATGTGCAAAAGCGCTATTTCCTCACCGCGCTTGTAGATGCCGTTGTAGAAGCCGGACTGGCCGAAACCCTGGCCGATCCTGATGCAGAATTTACCGTGTTTGCGCCAACCAACGAAGCTTTTGAAGCTATTGCAGACGTAGCCGACGACCTTTCGCAGGAAGAGCTGAGCGACATCCTGCTTTACCACGTGGTTGAAGGAAACATAACGGCCGGAGATCTGGAGCCGACCCAAACGCTGCCGACGCTTAACGGCGACGAAATCACCATTACTGCCGGAGACGAAGGCGTATTCATTAATGCTGATGCTGCCGAGGTAACCCGCACAGATGCGGTAAGCTCCAACGGCGTATTTCATGTAATCGACGGCGTGCTGCTGCCCCCCGAAGAATAAGCCCTGAAAGCATCAACACAGCACAAATTTTATCAAAAGAGCGATTGTCTTATTTAGGCAATCGCTCTTTTTTTGTTACCTTTAGCACGGATAGAAGCCCCAAAAAAATATTTTTATAGCTATGATTGTTCTCGTAATTAATTGCGGAAGTTCCTCCGTAAAGTATGATATTATTGAAACTACCACCCGCGAAGATATTTGCAAAGGTTCGGTAGAGCGCATTGGCGCGGTAACCTCTATTGTAAAACATGAGCCTACGAACGGCAAAAAGGTTAAGGAAACCGTTACCATACAAAACCATACCGAAGCCCTGGAAGCCGTGCTTAATTTTCTGCTCGGCCCCGACAGCAAAATCCTGAATTCGGTCTCCGATATCAAAGCCGTGGGGCACCGCGTAGTGCACGGCGGCGAAATGTTTAAAGATTCGGTTATGATCGACGATGATGTAAAGGAAGCCATTGAAGCGGCCATCGACCTCGCGCCCCTGCACAACCCGCCCAACCTGAAGGGCATAGAAGCGGCCATGTCTGCCCTGCCGGAAATCCCGCACGTAGCCGTTTTCGACACAGCCTTTCACCATTCTATTCCGGCCGAAAACTATTTATATGGCATTCCCAATCGCCTGTACCGGCGCTATAAAATCCGTAAATACGGCTTCCATGGTACGTCCCACTATTTCGTGAGCCGGGAATACTACAAACGCACCCAAAAAGAAGTGCAGGATACAAAGGTAATTAGCTGCCATTTGGGTAACGGCGCCTCTGTTGCGGCTATTGATGGCGGAAAATCAGTGGATACCAGCATGGGCTTTACCCCGCTTTCCGGCCTGGTTATGGGCACGCGAAGCGGCGATATCGACCCTTCGATTTTGTTCTACCTCGTCGAAAAAGAAGAGCTGCCGCTCAGCCATGTGCACGCCATGCTGAACCGGCACAGCGGGCTGCAGGGCATAAGCGGGTTTTCCTCAGATATGCGCGAGCTGATTGATGAAGCCCAGAACGGCGACCGCCGCTGCCAGCAGGCCATAGACGTCTTCAGCAGCCGCATCAAGCAATATATCGGTGCTTACATTGCCACCATGAACGGCTGTGATGCCATCATCTTTACGGCAGGCATAGGAGAAAACTCGCCGGTGGTGCGCAAAAAAGTGCTTGAAAACCTGGAATATCTTGGCGTAGAAATCGATCATGTATGGAATGAAAATGCTCCTAACGATAGCATCACCCGTATTACCACGGATGAGTCGCGTATCGAAGCCCTGGTTGTGCCAACCAACGAAGAACTTGTAATTGCCATAGATGCCGCTAAAATTGCCCAGGCCGCCCAGCAATCGCCATGGATTTAAAAACTTAGGCCCAAACATGCGTTTTGTACAAATGTGCAAGGCTGTTATCTTGTGCACAGCAGTATTTTAAAGCCAGCCCAGCAACGGCTGAGCAGGCACCTTACTCTTTAAAAGACTTTAACCTTATGTATTTCAGCACCACCGACGATAGCATTCAGCTAAATAAAATACGCGATGATCTATCTTTCCTGCACCGTTGTTTCGTTGAGATGCTTCACGGCATTGGCGAGCATAATGTAGCCCGTGTGCTCAACGGCGAACACGAGCAGGATGTACAGGCCCGGCCTGAAACCATCAGCAAAGCTTTTTCGCTATATTTCCAACTTATTACTATTGCCGAGGAAAACGCTGCGGTGCAGCTCCGGCGTAGTCTTGAAGACGAACACGGCCTCACGCGCATTTCCGGGCTGTGGGGCAAAACCTTGCATACCCTCAAAGACAGCGGCGTTTCGGAATCTGAAATCGCCCAAAGCCTGCCTCATACGTTCATTGAGCCGGTATTAACGGCCCACCCAACCGAATCGAAACGCTCCACCATCATAGATCAGCTCCGCAGAATTTACCTGATGATGGTGAAGCGCGAAAACCAGGTCTGGACTAAATATGAGCGCGAACAAATCGAAACGGAAATTAAGGCGGCTATACAGCGGCTTTGGTTTACCGGGCAGGTCTTTTTGCAGAAGCCTTCTATAAATGATGAGTTCAAAAACGTACTCCACTATCTGAGCCGCGTATTTCCCGAAGTCATTCCTCTGCTCGATCAGCGCCTGCGCGATGCCTGGAGCGAAGTTGGCTTCGACCCAGACACGCTCAAAAACTGGAAGCAGCTGCCCAGAGTTGGCTTTGGAAACTGGGTGGGCGGCGACCGGGACGGGCATCCGTTTGTAACGGCGGAAGTTACCCGCGATACCCTGCTGGAATTACGCAAACAAGCCCTTAGCCTCCTTCATCAGGATCTTGTGAAGCTGGGAAATAACATCAGCGTTTCGCGTTTTGAAGCGGATGTGCCGGAGCTGCTCTCCCAGCGCATCACCGAGCTGGCCGAAGCCGCCGGCGAAGATGGTGCTAAAGCCGTTAAACGCAATGAAAACGAGCCCTGGCGGCAGTTTATTAACCTTATGGAATTGCGCCTCCCGCTTTCTGAAACCGCCGAGCCGCTGCTCAAACCCGACCCGGCGCGTTATTATAACACTCCGGCCGAGGTGCTCCAGGATATCGAACTACTCATGGACTCGCTCGGGGAAATCCATGCCGACCACATCATCAAAAATGATGTGGAGCCTATGGCCCGGAAACTCCAGACTTTCGGCTTTCATCTGGCAGCGCTGGATATCCGCCAGAACAGCAGTTTCCATGATAAAGCAATGGCCCAGCTTCTGGAAGCCGCCGGCATTCCGGAGGGGGCAGATTTTGCCAGCTGGCCGGAAGAAAAACGCGTTGCTTTTCTCAGCGAAGAGCTGAAAACCTCGCGCCCGTTTGTGCGTCAGTCGCAGGGCCTTGGCACCGAAGCCGATGCCGTGCTGGCCTGCTACCGCGTTTTGTATAAATATATTAACAGCTTTGGTTCGGCCGGCATCGGTTCGCTGATCGTGAGCATGACCCGAAGCCTGTCGGATTTATTAGTGGTTTATGTGCTCTGCCGCGAGGCCGGCCTCATGGAAATGCAGCCCGAAGGAACTCCAGGCCTGGCCTGCGCCCTGCCCGTAGTGCCGCTGCTGGAAACCATAGAAGACCTCGAACAGGGCCCCAAAATCCTGGAACAGTTTCTATCCCATCCTGTTACCCGCCGGAGCTTTGCCCTGCGGCGTGCACGCCATCATAAAAATGATGATGTGCAGCAAATTATGGTCGGCTACAGCGACAGCAATA
>JBMCPG010000231.1:0-3907 GCA_048626035.1 Cyclonatronaceae bacterium | reverse complement strand
TCACTCCCTCACTCTCTCACTCCCCATCGGGGGCGTTTTGGGCATCATAGCGCGCTGCGCCATGCTGGTGATGTTGCTCCGTTGGAGCAATGGGATTTTGCCGTCTCCGCGTCTCCATTTCCCCTTTTCTCCCACTCCCTCACTCCCTCACTCCCTCACTCCCCAAATCCCCTCACCGTGCGTTTCCGAATACGCTCATGGCGCGGCGCGTGGGTTCGTAGCCGAGGCCCAGGCCGACATCCAGCGGCAGGTTGAAGAAGCGCAGGTTGGCCCGCAGCTCCAGCCCGTAGATCGTCCGGCCTTTGGTGATGGCGTCTTCCGCCGAAAACGGGGCTTCAAGCGTATTGATATCGGCGACGTAATTGGCGTTCAGGCTCAGGTACAAACGATCCAGAAATACGGGCAGGGTGATGTAGCCATCATCTACGTAGCCCAGGGGCAGCACGTAGCGGGCGCGCAGGCTGAGCGCATTTCGCGCGCCGGCGAGCACGTTTTGCGAAAAGCCTTCATAGACCAGTCCCGAAGTGCCGAACAGCCGCGTCCGGCTCTGGGTGAGGACTTCCGCGCCTATGCGCAGGCCATGATTATGCCGCAGCGAGGGGCTCAGATATTGGGTGATGCCCGCCCGTAGTCCCGTTACTTCGGCTTCGCGGTCGCTGTAGAGATAGCGCTCGGCTTGTGCAAAGAAGATGCGCCCGCTGTTGGGCTGTATATCCCGGCGGTTTTGCTGTAAACGGTGATAAAATGCGAGGCGCGCGTCGAGGCTGAGGTCGGTCAGCCATTCAAATTCGCCGTTTTGGGTGTCGCGCAGGCGGCCGTTTTCGAAGATGCGTTCGGGCCGCAGCTCCCGCAGGCTGATGCCCGGCCGGAATTGCCAGAAGCTGCTTCGCGAGCGCTCATCCAGCCGCCAGCTAAGCGGAATCTGCAAGGAAGCGCCGCGCTCGGCCAGCAGTCCGAGGCTGCTTTCGCGCGGCCGGTAGAACGCTTCGGTGATGAAGCCGGGGTAAAATCCGGAATACCGGTAGCTGCCTTCGGCCCAGAAGCGCGCGTTGGCGTAGCTCAATGCGCTCTGCCAGCTATGCCGCCGCAGCAGGTCGCCGCCCTGAAGCTGCAAGCCGTAGCGCGTTGTTTGCACCAGCCCGCTTTCTTCCACAAAGGGCAGCACGGCCCGCGGCTTCAGCCAGGAAACTCCGCTGCGGTAGGGCGTTATCGGAAGGGCTTCAATTTCGTCGTTTAAATATGATGAAAGCCGGTTTTCTTCGTTGAATGCTGTTTCCATGGCTTCGGTTTTCGGCCGGAAATCTACCGATAAAAAGCTTCGGGCAACCATGTCTTCGCGCTTCAGCAGGCCGAGGCGGCGGCTGTTTCCTTGTTGCGTTATGAAGCTGATGTCGTTTGTGATGGCATCAGCGCCCGAACGATCCTCCGTTTCGGGCCGGTAGGAGCCGTGCCACGCGCCGAAACGCTGATGCGTGAGCTGGATAAGGCGGCCTTCATCTATGCTGTATTCGTAGATTTGCGGGGCGTTTTGCCGGGTGGCGCTTATCAGCAGATGCCGCCCTCCGGGATGCCAGCTTAGCTGATGTACCAGCCCTTCTTTGAATCCTATATCCGGATCGCGCGTGCTGATTTCGGAGAAGTCGGCGGCTTCGCTTTCGATGAGCCAGAGCGCCTGAAGCCCGTTTCGGTTGGCAATAACGGCGTATTGATGTGCCGATGACGGCGAGGGTGAAATCTGAACAAAGCTGTCGGGGTAGATATCGGGCAGGGTTTCGCTGCTCCCGTCTTCATGAAGCAAAACGGGCTGCAGGGTTTCATGCAGCGGCCGCAAAGCGATAATGCTTCCGTCCGTGCGCCAGGCCGGGGCGTTCATGCGGCCGTTGTGCGTAAGTCGTTCGGCAGTTCGGGAATCTAATTGCAGCTCGTGCAGCTCTGCTGTTGCGGCATCGGCGCGGTAGGGATGCTGATGATAGCGCCCGTAGAGCACCCGGGCCGGACGCGTGGAATCGGCGGGCATCACATCATACATAAAATCGCCGATCTGCGTGGTTTCGTAGAGCAATGTTCCGGGGCCGGGGCGGCCGGTTTCGTCCAGCTCAGATACGTAGAATCCGGGGCGCTGGGTGTATTGGGTGTGCTGTGCATAGATGATACGCTGCGCGTCAAGCCATTGGGGCGCATGCTGTTCGGCCGCGTCTGCGCCGGGCGGCAGAGGCATGAGCCGGGCCGCCGGATCGGTAAAAGCCAGGTGTTCGGGTTCGGTATATTGGGCTTCGATGGCGGCCTGCGTATCCGAAAGATAAGCTTCGTAAAGCGCCGCGGGCCATTTGCCGGTGGCCTTGCGCAGGGCGCTGCCGTAGCCCAGAAAAGGATATTTCACAAAAAACCGGATGCTCTCGCGCGTGCTGTCCATGCCGTGGCGGTACTGCAGCCAGCTGATGAACTCGTGCCCGGCGGTGTAGTGCCGGTTGCCGGGAAAGCTGTAGAATGATGGCATCAGGTGCTGGGCGAGCGACCATGGCCGGGCTGCGGGGGTGCTCAGATTGGCCCGGCTCTGATTGCGAAACAGCGCGTAGTTGCCGCGTCCGCCGCTCCCGTACACCACCTGAGATTCGTGGAAAACGGCGATGCCCTCGAGCATGCCCGCAGGCGCCGCGCCGTGGAAGGAGCGCGCAATATCGGGGGCAAATAACCTGGTAATGCCCGGCAGACTGTAGGCCGGCAGGTGCGAAAAATGAAGGGCATGTACCAGCTCGTGCGGCGCTACATTCTCCATCCAGCCGCCCGTGCGGGGATTCAGGGCGCTGCCTTTAAGCGGCGGAAGCTCGATTTCGGAGCGGAAGTGCAGGGTGGTAACGAAGCCGTTTCCGCGGTCGTTATGCGCGTTCAGCACCACCGGGAAACGCCGCAGCTCCCCGCCCACCAAATGCTGCACAATGGGGTATTGCGCTTCCAGAATGCGCGCCGCCCGCCGCGCGGCCGGGGTTTCCTGCTGCGGAAAAATGAGGCGGAAATGCGGGGTATTCAGCTCGCTCAGCGATGCCGGGGGGCGGTAGATATTTTCGTAAAGCCGCGCGTTCTGGGCCTGCGCGCGCTGGGGCCAGGATGCCATCATGCAGCCTAAAAGCAAAAATAACAAAGCTATGTAACGGAAAAAGAAAACCATAAAGAAATAAAATAGAGAACTCGTGATGGCAACGCAGCGTGAAAAACGTTTCAACATACAGCGGCGGTACAACCCCGGGCGCATCTTTTCGTAAACGTTTGGATGCCTGCTGTAAAAGGCACAAGCAATTAATTTGATTATTGCGCGGGTATGAATATTTTTGAAGCTGATGAGCAGCATAGTATAATACTGCCTGAGTTTCGTTTCCGTCACCAATTATAATGAGGTAAAGACCATGAGTTTCAATGTTTCTGAACGCTACAACTGTAACATCAT
Organism: Cyclonatronaceae bacterium; assembly: GCA_048626035.1. GTDB lineage: Bacteria > Bacteroidota > Rhodothermia > Balneolales > Cyclonatronaceae > Cyclonatronum. Next base: position 465 of record JBMCPG010000231.1, on the reverse strand, counting down.
CGAATTTAAGGGCAACGTAATGGGCGGGCCCGATGCCAGCCGGCTCAACGATACGCTGCACCGGCTCATTGATAAAGGCCAGAAAAACGTAGTGGTGGATTTGCGAAAGGTTTCTTTCATGAATTCATCGGGCCTGGGAATGCTGATCGGCGGCCTCACGACCATGCGCAACGCCGGCGGAGATTTGCGCATTGCCAACGCCGCTTCTAAAATCGAAAGCCTGCTTATTGTAACCAAGCTCATCACCGTATTCAAGCATTTCCGTTCGGTAGAAGAAGCCGTGGAATCCTTGTCCGGCCTGGTGGAAGTCGGCTTTGGCGAAGAATAAGTGCAGCCGAATATGACAAATGCTGAATGTCTAATGTCAAAAGGAAAGGCGCACTCCGCTTTCTGTCATCAGACATCAGGCATAAGAAATTAGACATTTTTCATGGACATTCGCAAAGGTATTCCATTATCTCCCGG
>JBMCPG010000230.1:0-3913 GCA_048626035.1 Cyclonatronaceae bacterium | reverse complement strand
TTTTTGGAGTGAGGAATAGAAAATAAATATAGCAGATTTTTGGCAGGCTTTGCAAAACGGTATTACTCAGGAAAGCTGGAAGCGCAGCCAGAGCGTTGGCGCGTCTTTTTGTCCGCAGGCGGCTTCTGCCGCCAGAATGCCGCCGGGGGCCGCAGGCGCCGCCCAAACGAGGGCAAGCGCCCGGCCATCTCGGCCGCAGAGCAGCAGCGCCGCATTCCGGTAGATGGGCCGTACTTTTTTGTTGGTTAAGACATCGGAAACGTTTTGATGCCCGCTCATTCCAAGCGGCCTTATGCGGTCGCCCGCCCGCCACGGCCGCAGCTGCAGCGGAAAAGCTAAGGAGTGAAAGCGTAGCTCCAGGTCGAGGGCATCTTCTATGGGCGTTTTCGGCCGCCCGGCCCAGGTGGAACGCCGCGCCTCCAGCCGGATGCTGTGCGTTCCAGAGGCGGTTGGAATGATCCGCCGCAGCGGTAAATCGGCCTGGTATAGCGTTATTTCACGGGACTGAGCTGGCAGAGAACCCGCCGGGACAGCGCGAAAAAAAGCGCCCTCCCGCCAGATCTGCAGCGCTCCGGCTTCGGCAAAGCGCCCGCTTTGAAGTCCGGGAAGGCTCCGGCCGAGCTGCTGAAGTGCCGCCCGGCTCAGCGATGGCCCCCTGATCGCTGACTGCCTCCCGATCCATGCGTGCAGCAGAGCCGTACGCAGAGGTTCGGGCTGTGCAAGCCATTTTTCGCGCATCAAAAGGCGGGCAGGGGCGGGTTTGCTCACCGTTTCGAGCAATTGTTCAACAGCCTGATGAAATGCCTTTCCGGATTCGGAAAGCTGTTCCAGGCTGCCCGCCCACTGTGGTACATACGTATCTAAAAGCGGAATGAGGCGGTTGCGCAAGGCGTTGCGGGTATAGTCGGCCGTGGCGTTGCTGGCATCTTCGCGCCAGGGCAGCCCGATGGCTTCCGCAAGTTTTCTGAGCCGGGCTTTCGGATACTTCAAAAACGGCCGGGCGAGGGTTTTTTCCCGATAGCTGATACCGCTGATATCTCCAATAGCGCCGCTGCGCAGGGTTTGGAACAACAAGGTTTCTCGCTCATCATCGGCGTGATGGGCCGTGAGAATAATGTCTGCGCCAGCGGCTTTGCGCACGTTTTCGAGCTTGGTGTAGCGAAAGCGGCGGGCCTGCTGCTGGAAGTTTTTGGAGCCCCGGCGGGCCTCATCATCATAAAAAAAGCAGAAAAAAGGCAGCCCGTTGATGCGGCAGCATTCGGCAATGAGGGCTTCATCGGCATCGGAAGCGGCGCCCCGTTTTCCATAGTTGACATGCACGACGTACACCGGCCCGGGATGCAGCAAGTGGAGCGAAAGCAAGAGCATGCTATCGAGCCCGCCGCTAACGGCCAGCACACGCGCCGGCGGTAGTTGGGAAAGTTCCCCGCGCAGCTCACTCAACAGGGTGGAAGCGGATGTCATCACTTTTAAAGCGTTTGATATCGTCAAAATCATCTAAAAAGATGGGGTACCCAAACATATCGAGGCCCAGGAATTTGACGTAATCGGGGTGCAGGCCGGCTCCCGTATGCAATGCTACGCGCCGCCCGTAGCCGCGGTGATGGGTATTGATGTCGGTAACAAGCTGCATATCGTTTTCCAGCCAGCGCTGATAGTTGTGGTCGAGGTGTTTTACCAGGCTCAGCAGCAGCTCGGTATGGTCGGCCGGGCGCTGCACAATTTGTTCAATATTTATGCTGTCTTGGGCTACGGCAGCCGGCAGCCGCCCGTTGGTATTGAGGCCGATGCCAAGCACGAAGCGCTCAATCTTGTTGCCCACGAAACTGCTTTCGGCAAGAATGCCGCATATTTTTTTGCCGCCCACGAGTACATCGTTTGGCCATTTTAGTACGCCGTTTATCGCAAAACAGGCTTTGAGAGACTGCAGCACCGAGAGCGCGGCGGCCTGTAGCAAAAGCTGGAGCCGGTCGCAGCCGGAGGCGGGCGGAAGTAAATAAATAGAAAAGGTGAGGGCGTGACCGTCTTCTGCCTCCCAGCGCCGCTGTCCCTGCCCGCGCCCGCTATATTGATGGCGGCTGATGCAGAGCAATCCCTCCGGCGCGGTATGCGGGGGCATAGTTTTGAGCAGAGTATTTGTAGAAGGCAAACGGTTGAATGCCCAAATGTTGCCGGCAATGCGTCTGCTCTGCCGCTCCCGTAAAAAGCGCTCAAGGTCGATGCAGCCTGCCAAGCGGGTTTGTTGAGGCCTAGCTCTGGAAATTAGAGGTTTTTTCATAGCTGAAATTTGCGCATAAAAAAGGCCCTGTGCAATACACACAGAGCCCGGATATAAAAGAAGTTACCTACCTGCACCCAACAGTTATAGCATTGCTGCACAAAAGCTTGCGGGCAAGCCTATTTCCCTACTACCAGCACGCTATCTTCGGTGCCGTAGCTATTTGGGCGGTAAGCATCGGCTTGTTCTTCATTTTCCCAGCGCTCGCCATCGAGGTAATAGCGGAAGCTGTACTCTTTGTTAGGCTTTAGACGAAGCACGGTTTCCCAGCCGCCGTTTTTTTTCTCCAGTTTGTTGGCTGTAGGATCCCAATCGTTGAAATCTCCTACTACGGCGGCTTCTTTCTCGGCTTTATCGGCCGGAAGCTGTACGCGGACTTTACAAATGGTACGTTTAGGCGTGAATTCTTTGCTGATCATGCGTTCGTAAGGTGAATGGTTTAAAAATAGACCAAAACAGGTCCAGCCAGAGGACTCTGTTTTGTGCGAATAACAGTTTTTAAGGTAATTACTTTATTTTATAAAGTCAATAATTCGAAGAGGCTTTTTGTGCTTCTTAAATATTCATTAATTACTTGTTTAACAATTAGTTAATATATATTGTAAAGCGGTTTTGAGAGCTTAAAAAAGCCCTTTTATAGTAGTCCTTGGCAGCCGCTTCGGAGCTCGGAACAGAGCAATTACTTTATTTTATAAAGTAATTAGTTTTTCTTTTTTTGAAAAAATACAGCTTCACTACAGCTTTAGCTCCAGCCCTTGCGCAGCAGGCACAAAGCCCATTTTCTTAAAGTAGGCCGCATGTTCCTTGCTGGCGGTATCAACCAGGATGCGGCGAATACCTTTAGCGGTAAAAAGCCCTTTGCGCTGCTGATACAGGAACTGGCCTATCTTAAAGTCCCTGAACTCCGGACTCACAAAATCTACGCGCACGTGCAGAGCCTCTCCGTGCTGGTCGGCCAGTAAAATCCCGGCCGGCAGCGTATCGCGCAGCACCATCATATTAACATTACCGGGGACAGGCCGGGCAGATATTTCGGGATGATACCGGCGGATCTCGCTTTCATACAGCTCGGTGAAGTAGTTCAGATAGCGCTCCTCCGGCTCCATTTCGAGTATTTCAAAAGCACTTTTATTGCTGTAGATTTGCCACAAATAATACATATTGATGAGCACGATAAAGGCATTCATGCCGGCTACCGGCCAGGAAGTGATCAGGATTCCATATACTACAAAAGTTGCCGCGCCGAGCATATTTACGATGCGCAGCGGCACGATGCGGCTCATAGTGAGCGAAACGGCTACCAGCAGCGAAGCCAGGTAGCCGATGGCTTCATAAATAAAAGCAGCGTCCATAAAAAGTTGATATAAATGGTATATTAGCAAAGTGAAAGCAGCCAGCAGCATAGGCTTTCCTGCGGCCTGCCTTAAGAAGAAGCGGAAAGGTACGGATTTCAGGCCTGTATTTCGGCCCCCCAAAAGTTTGCAACATTTCTGCTATACCTGCGTGCAAAAAAAGCTGTGCATGCCTGATTAATTCTCACTTTTAGCACCTGATATGATGATTCCAGCGCGTCTTCTTTCTTTCTTTTCGTTGTGCTTGTTTTTATTTGTGTTTACCGCGCCGCACAGCGCGACT
>JBMCPG010000229.1:0-3915 GCA_048626035.1 Cyclonatronaceae bacterium | reverse complement strand
TGAGCATATCGCGCTCACGCCCCGGGCATTCAGCGTACAGCCGGTTGTAGTGCCGGCCCACCGGAGTCGCTATGCCGAAGCCCGGCACGCCCAGCATCATCACCACCAGGAGTGGGAACAGGTTTCGGGAAAAAAGACGGCTCTGCAAAGCCTGAGCTTGTTTTCGGGTGTTCAGCACGGGGTGCCCCTCAGCGATACGCATATTCAGGGCGGACAGCGCGGAGAGCATCGCCTGTATCTGGATGGTGTTCCGGTGTATAATCCATATAGTTTTGGCCAGGTGTTCAGCGCGTTCAGCCCGTATGCCATAGGGCAGATGCAGGTCGAAAAAGCCGGATTCGATGCCACGGCCGGCAGCCATATTGCCGGCAAAATTGATATGCAGCATCGCAGCAGCCCGCGTGGCGGGGAAACCATGCTGGCCCAGGCCGATCCCTTTAGCACCAATATACTTGCCGGCCGGCAGATTGAGCTGGCGCAGAGCCGGAGCGTAGAATTTATGGCGGCGTTTCGCAGCTCGCTTTGGAACGACTACACGGGCTATGAACTGCAGCAAACGTTCGAAAACTGGGATCAGATTGATCCGCTGCTCTATAATTTGCTCCAGCAAGACGAAGGCAAAGTCGGGATGCGGAATTTTCGCCCGCTCGATAACCGCTCGGAGCTGGGGTTTTATGATGCGCACTTCTCGGCGGCCTGGGAGCCCGGCCCCTACGAGCGCATGCAGGCTTCATTCTACAAAGGGAAAAACAAGGTGGAAACCGATGTGCTCACCCGCGAGCAGTTTTTTGCCGGGGCCGAGTATATGTTTACGCACGACAGCTACGACTGGGAAAATACCGTTGCGCAGCTCCGCTACGACTGGATCGCCAGCCCGCGGCTCGACCTCGGCGGGCAGCTCGGCTACAGCCGCAATGCCATGCATCATGGATATGCCATGGCCAACGATGCGCTGATCCGCAGTCTGGGCCACGGTGCCACGCCTGTGCGGCAAAAAGAAACGCTTTTAAGTACGGAGGGCTTCGCTGAAGAAGGCCTTTTTGAGCGCGTTGAAGCGCACCTGGGAGAAGCCGACTGGCAAATTGATACCAATAATATATCGCACTATCTGGCCCGCGCAGATGCCGCCTATGCCTTCAGCCCGGATTTAACGCTGGAAACGGGCGTGCAGGCCGAGCTGCTGCGCTCTTCGTTCGACCTCAGCGGACTGTTTTATTTGCCGGCCGTGGACGATCAGAGTTCCGGGATTTACACCTCCTACGCAAATCTGACATGGCGGCTCAGCCCGCCGCTGCTGCTTACCGCCGGCACCCGCACGAGCTACCTGGCCGGCCGGCAGAATCGCCGGGTTTATGCCGAACCGCGCCTCCGGCTTCAATACGACCGGGCCACATCGGCCATCGGGCCGTGGTCGCTGCGGCTTTCGGGCGGCATGTACCGGCAATACGTAAATCAGTTTGATATTACAAACGCCGGGCCAAGTTCTATTGTCCCCTCGTTCAGTATCTGGGCGCACGACAGCGGCCTGCGGCAGCCGCTGGCCTACCATACGGCGCTTTCATTTTTAGCCACGCCCGGGGCCATCGGCAGCATTCAGGCCGAGGGCTGGCTCCGGCTGCAGCCGGCGGCCTACATCACCTCCTACGACCGGCTGCTCAACAACACCGGAAACACGCGGGAGGGCTTCGAGGCCTTCGCCGAAGTTACCGATATGCAGGCCGCCGGGGGTAGTTTGCGGGTGATGCGCGACCTGCTCGAAAAACGCCTGCAGCTTTTTGCCGGCTACGATTACAGCTATTCCCGCATCAATATGGAGTCGCAGTTCGGGCGCTGGCTGCCCGCAGCGTGGAATCAGCCGCATACGCTTCAGGCGCGCATTATCGGGCGACCGGCCGCCCGGTGGACGCTGGTCGGGAAATGGCAGCGCATTATAGGCCGCAAATGGGCATTCCGAAAATCCTACTACGATTTTCTGATGATGCACGAGGTACGGCAAGCCGGCACCTTTGATTTCACCCGGCCCGAAACGGACCGCCTGCCGGCCTTCGACCAGCTCGACCTTTCCATTATTTACAACCGCGCTATCGGCGCTACCAGGCTCGAAGCCCGGCTGGAGCTCAACAACCTGCTGAATCGCCAGAACGTGATTGATTATAGCGTGTATGCCCCCGCTACGCACGCCGATGGCAGCCAGCAGCTGGACATGCGCGCCCGGAAACTACCCGGATTTACGCCCTCGGCAAGCCTTCAGGTTTCTTTTTGAAGCCAAACCCTGCGAATCTACCCCATCCCTGATTAAAACTATTCATCAGGCAAAACGCCCCGCCAGTACCAAAAACCGGCGGGGCGTTTGTGTTTTGCCAATTTTGAAGGAACGGCAGAGCCGCTGCAGGTAGCTTTCATCATTTGTGCCGATAAACTCTTATCTTATAAAATTGAGCCTGTTTTTAAATATTGAGGCCTTTAGCATTCAGACATTCATCACCTACTTTTTGCAACGTTTATATGAGTCCATCTTCCAAGCACAGCCGTCCGGCCAGCCTTTCCCTTCCCGATAAATTGCCCGTACTCGCGCTGCGCGATACTATTATATATCCCGGAACCATGTACCCCATTCTGGTAGGCCGGCTGCCGTCTATCTCGGCGGTAAACCAGGCCATTGAGCAAGAAAACAACATTCTGCTGGTCGGCCAGCGAAATCCTGACGTCGAAGAACCGGCCGCCGCAGATTTATACCGGGTGGGCACGCTGGCGGAAATCACACAAGTAATGCGCCTGCCCAACTCACTTATTAAGGTATTGGTGAGCGGACAGGAAGCCGTACGCATTACCCGCTATCATAATAAAGATGGCGTGCTGAGCGCGGCTTTTGAGGGCTTTTTACCTCACGAACAGTTTTCAGCGCCCCCCGATGAGACCCTGCGCGGGCTTATCCGCAAAACCCGAGATGCGTTCGAGCGTTTTGTGTTGATGAATGATGACCTGCCCGAAGAGGTGCTGAGCAGCTTCAATGAGGAAAACGGGCCGTACGAAAACGTGTTTATGATGGCTTCTTACCTGGATATGGAGCTTTCTGAAAAGCAGGAGTTTCTGGAGCTCAGCTCGCTGCTGGCTCTTTACACCCTGCTGCTTACCAAAGTAACCCGGGAGCTGGAACTGCTGCAGGTCAGCTCCGATATTAATGAGAAAGTGCAGGAAGAAATCCAGGAAACCCAGCGCAAGTTTTTTATTCAGGAACAAATCAAAACCTTGCAGAGCGAACTGGATGAAGGCGACTTTGCCGATCCGGAGCTGGCTAAGCTCAAGGAGCGTATTGATGCCGCCGGCATGCCGGAAGAGCCGCAGGCCAAATGCCTCGAAGAATTGGAGCGCCTTAAAAAAACGCCGCAGATGTCGCCCGAATACGGTATCGGCCGCAATTATATCGACTGGATGCTGAGCATTCCCTGGAAAGAGCGCTCGGAAGATAACCTCAGCCTGAGCGCCGTTGAAGAGGTGCTGGATGCCGATCATTTTGGCCTGGAAAAAGCCAAAGACCGCATTCTGGAACATATCGCCGTGCTGAATCTGGTGGAACATCTGAAAGGCCAGATTCTGTGCTTTGTGGGCCCGCCGGGCGTGGGCAAAACCTCCATGGCCAAATCCATCGCGCGGGCACTGAACCGGCAAACGGTGCGCATCAGTCTGGGCGGGGTGAGCGACGAGGCCGAAATCCGCGGACACCGGCGCACCTATATCGGCTCCATGCCGGGCCGCATCATACAGGGCATGCGCAAGGCCGGCACCGTGAATCCCGTCATGATTTTAGACGAAATTGATAAAGTCGGCAACGACTATCGCGGCGACCCGTCTTCGGCCATTCTGGAAGTGCTGGATCCGGAGCAAAACAACAGTTTCAACGATCATTATCTGGAC
>JBMCPG010000228.1:0-3916 GCA_048626035.1 Cyclonatronaceae bacterium | reverse complement strand
TAGTGCGCAAATACGCCAGATAGCGATTATCCCGACTCAGGGCATAATCGTAGCGGAAGGCCTCGCTTTGGGTCAGCCGCCGGGTAGTTCCGGTGTTGGTGTTGGCCAGATAGACATCCCGCAGGCCCGGATCCCGCTCTGATGCAGAATAGATGATGGAATTGGAGCCGGCCCAGGTGGCCCAGTCCACCTCAAAGTCGCCTTCGGTGAGCTTCCGGAACCGTGAGCCGTCGGCCCGGGCGGTGTAGATATGGCTGAAACCGCTGCGTTCGGAAGTAAAAAACAACTGCTGGCTATTGGGCGCAAACTCCGCCCGCAATAGCGAAAAATACAACCAGCCGTCGGTTTCTTCCCGATGAATCGTATTTTCGCCGCCACGGGCTAAATCTTTGACGATAAGCTCCCGCTCTTTCATGTCATGACCCGTATAGTCAAGTAAAAAATAGCGGCCGTCGTGGCTCACATCATAATTAAAAATATAGTAGGGGCCTTCCAGCAGGGTGATGGCATCGGGGGCCTCATCATTCTGCCGGCTCGAGTCGGCAAGGGCTTCATCCGGCCAGTTTTGAAAACCATCATCCAGAGAAATTACTTTTACGTGCACCTGCGGCTGTCCCCGGAGCCGTTTGCCGGCTTCCACCATTTTGGGCACATATTCGGGAAACAGCACCTCCAGATATTCCGACTGATCTACCTGATTGGTGATGATGGTAGCTCCATTTTCTCCCCAGGCCAGCAGGCGATAAAACGGCTCGTCGCTTTCCTTTTGGGTAAGTTGGCGCACGGCCGTGCTGCGCAGATTAAGGCTCCAGATATCGCCCCGGTACATGAAGGCGATCTGAGAGCCGTCGGGCGACCAGAGCGGGGTGCCGCTTACGCGCTCGTGCTTGCCGGCAAAAAGGATGCGCGCATTGGTTCCGTCAGCATCAGACAGGTATAAATCGCCCTCAAAGGTATAGGCCAGCTGGCTGTTATCGGGCGAGACAGAGGCGGCCGGCAGCCGGGCCTCCTGCTCAGAAATGGCTTCTGCTGCGATGCCCTCCGCATCATCAATCGGGGTTACATACGGGCCTGTTTCGCTATAGCTGGAGTCGTTCCAGCTAAAAAACAAACGCTGGCTCTGCGGGCCAAAGCCTGTAAGGGAAGGACGCAGGCCATGCAGATAAGGTTCAGCAAAAATAGTTTTAAGCTGAAGCGTATCCAGGCCGCGATAGGGCGGGGCGTCGTTCTGCTGCGGCATTGCCTGGGCTGGCAAAAGACAGCAAAAGAGCAAAAGGACGGGGAAAAAACCGAAAAGCTTCACGTTCATAAAATAGGATACGTTATGATGAGCAGCCTTTCTAACAGCAAAAGGCAAACCGGGGAAGGGAGTTTAAAAAACTTGCTAAACAAAAAGTAAGCGAAGCCATTAAATTAAGAAAGTTTGTGCTAACCCTCATGCCGCTATTGCAGCCTCATGCAAGCGTTGGGAATGCTGCGCGACTCCCGTATATTTGTACGCTTAGCAGCGCGCCCGCCAGCAGCTGAAACGGGGGTTCGGGCAGGTCTTGCTCCATCTTTAAAAGAGCAAAAAACGCCGCATGCCGCGCGGCGATGCCTGCCGGGAGAGCTAAGCATTATCCATTCTACTACATAAACCTGATTTTTATGCCTATCCAACTATCCTCGGAAGTAGATCTTCTGCAAGGGGTCATAACCCACACGCCGGGGCCGGAAGTTTCGCTGGTATCGCCGGAAATAAAAGATGAGCTGCTTTTTGATGACATCATCTTTGAAGAATACGCGCGGCTGGAGCATCAGCAGATGCTTGCCATCATGAAAACTGCGCTGCCGGGGCTGGTGATACATGAAATCCGCGATCTGGTGATAGAAACCTTTGCCCGGGCCGAGGCTAAAAAATATTTTGTCGAAGTGCTTATCCGAAACCTGCCGGCCGAAAACCTGGCGCCGGTGCGCAGCAAGCTCGAAAAGCTGAAGGCCGAAGAGCTGGCCGATTTTGCCATAAACGGGCGGGTGCCGGCCCTGCCGAACATCAGCCTTCACCCTTCGCCCAACCTGCTTTTTACCCGGGATTTAGCTGCGGTAGTGGGCGAAACAGTTGTCGTTTCCAAGGCGGCCAAAAAAGCCCGCCTGCGCGAATCGCTGCTCATGGATACCCTGGTAAGCTTTCACCCCATGTATGCCAGCGCCCGCGAGCACGCCATCTATATTTCTGGCGAGGATAGCATTGAGGGCGGGGATATCCTCACCGTTACCGACGAGCTGGTGCTCATTGGCATGAGCGAGCGCACCACTTTCAGCGGGCTCATGCACGCGGCCAACAAACTCATGGAGCGCGGGGTAAAGCAGGTGCTCATCATTGATATTCCCAAAAAACGCTCCTCCATGCACCTGGATACCATCTTCACCTTTTGCAGCAAAGATGAATGCGTGGTGTACCCGCCCGATATTCTCGAGCGCAGCAACAACGTAGTTTCGCTCACCAAAAACGGAGAAAGTGATAAACTGCTCACTAAAGTGAAACCCTCTCTGAAAGCCGCACTTGAGGAAGCTTTGGGCCATAGCTTCACGTTTATAAACTGCGGCGGACTTAATAAAACGGCGCAGCAGCGCGAGCAATGGTCCGACGGTGCCAATACTTTTGCCCTGGCGCCCGGCGTTATTATCAGCTATGAGCGAAACGTGCACACCTTCCGGGAAATGGAAAAATTCGGATATAAAGTTATAGCAGGCCGCGAATTCATCGAACGCTACAAGCACGGCGGATTCGACATCAATTCCTGCGGAAAACTGGTGATCACCTTCGAAGGCAACGAATTATGCCGGGGGCGCGGCGGGGCACGCTGCATGACGCAGCCCTTCCATCGCCTCTCGCCTTCTTCCTGAGTCCGGCTGTTGCTTTGATGCAATGAAAACGGCCATATAACTGTTATACTGGCAGCCGGTGCCAGGCAGCATGGTCGGGCCACTTATTTTTATATGATTGTGATTTAACCTCCTGAATACATTTTTTTGAGCAAGCCGCACGCAACAGACGCCGATGAAGTCATTTATATTGATATCACCAAGCCGGAAAGCGCTCCGCCACCGCCTTTGGGAAAGAACCGTCCCGACCGCAAAACCAAGCTCAGGCATCTGGCCCTGTTTCTGCTCACCTTCGCTTCTGTAGCTACAATGGGCGGCGTGTTTTTTGTAGGCTACTCGGCCAGCGCCAGCGGCCTGCTCGATATGATTTTTTGGGAAGGTACGTTGTTCGCCACCTTGCTGCTGCTGTTTTTAGGAACCCACGAATTCGGGCACTATTTTGCCGCCGTACATCATAAAGTCTCGACTACGCTGCCTTACTTTATCCCGCTGCCGCTGATTTCGCCCATTGGCACCGTCGGGGCTGTTATCCGCATCAAAGAGCAAATACAAGATACGATCAAGCTTTATGATATTGGCATTTCCGGGCCGCTTGCAGGCTTTGTGGTTGCTTTAGGCGTGCTGCTTTTCGGATTTGCCACGCTTCCGGAGCCTGATTTTTTATCCAATTTTGCCCAGCATGAAGACGTTGTTGCACACGTGCAGGAACACGGCAGCTTTCCTGAAGATCCGGTTGCGCCCGAAGATGCGGAGTCTATTTTCTTTGGCGAAACCCTGCTCTATACCTTCATTGCATCCTTTTTCGATAATGCCCCGCCTATGTGGGAAATGTATCATTATCCGTTTTTGCTGGCCGGCTGGCTGGGCTTGTTTTTCACTGCGCTTAACCTCATGCCGGTCGGGCAGCTCGACGGCGGCCATATTTTATACGCACTCCTCGGCTATCGCAAACACCGGGCGGTAGCGCGTATTTTTTATGGGTTTGTAGTTACCATGGCTGGTTTTGCGGTTGTGCCGCTGCTTAATTCTCTCACGCAGCAGGTTTTGCCTG
>JBMCPG010000227.1:0-3929 GCA_048626035.1 Cyclonatronaceae bacterium | reverse complement strand
CTCTCCAAGTCTCCCTTCTCCCCTTCTCCAAGTCCCCCCTTCATGCGTATTAGCGTCGTTATTCCGGTCTATAATGAAGCCGGCCACATTCTGGAACTGCTGAATTATCTGGCGCCGCTTCTTAAGGCTGACGGCAGTACGGAATGCCTGATTGTAGATGCTCAAAGTCCTGATGGGACCGCCGGTCTGATTCATCGCTCTGCCCCTGATTTTAGCGTGCTTCAGTCCCCGAAAAAAGGCCGGGCGGCGCAAATGAACTACGGCGCGGCCCAGAGCACCGGCGAGTTGCTCTACTTCCTGCACGCCGATTCTTTTCCGCCAAAAGACGTATTCCGCCAGCTTCGGGCGGCCGTTCGTGCGGGGGCCAACTCCGGCTGCTATCGCCTCCGCTTCGACGACAACCGCCCGGTAATGCGGCTCTACGCCTGGTTCACCCGTTTCGATCTTTTGCCGTTTCGTTACGGCGACCAAAGCCTGTTTGTGAGCCGCGAGGCCTTCCGGGCCGTTGGCGGCTTCCGCGAGGATTTAGTGGTAATGGAAGACAACGAAATCGTGCGGCTGCTTCGAAAGCGCGGCGGGTTCCAGCTGCTTCAGGAGGATGTAGTAACTTCGGCGCGGAAATATCACGAAAATGGCTTTCTACGGCTGCAAATCATTTTCAGCATCATTTTTGTGCTGTATTATGCCGGGGCTTCGCAGGATGTGCTGGTGCAGTTTTACCGCGATATGATACGCGGAGCCAAGCAGTGAGCGGTTTTGGGCTTCAGGCGCCATCACCCGGCTCGGACAGATAGCGCCGCGTGGTTTTCAGGTTGAAGCTTTTGCGGTGCAGCGGACACGCCCCGTATTCCTTTAGTCCGGCGTAATGGGCGAGTGTCGGGTAGCCGACGTTGGTATTTCAGCCGTAAAACGGATACAGCTCGTGCATCTGGAACATCAGCTCATCGCGATGCACTTTGGCCAGAATTGAAGCCGCCGCGATGGAGGCCGAGCGCCCATCACCTTTAACTAAACACTGATGCGGCAGGGGTTCCGGCAGATAGCGGTTGCCGTCGATGAGCAGATAATCGGGCTGTGCGCCGGGCGCATTGGTGCATTTTTGCATGGCCATGAACGAAGCCTTCAAAATATTATGCGCATCGATTTCAGCCGGTGCGCATTCTTTGATGCTATAAAAAAGAGCCTGCTTTTTGATGATGCCAGCCAGCTCCCGCCGCTGCGCGTGCGTCTTAATTTGCTTGCTGTCGGTAACGCCGGGCAGGCTTGCATCGGACGGAAGAATCACGCCGGCGGCCACCACCGGTCCGGCCAGGCAGCCCCGGCCCACCTCATCGAGGCCCATAATGCGGGCGTAGCCGTCGGCCCATAAACGCCGCTCGGTTTGCAGCATTTCATCGGGAGAAAGCGGCTTCGGAGCAGCGGAAGAAGCATCAGAAGTCATCAATAAAACAGATTAAAAGGTGATGCGGCTCCGGCCGGCCGCAGATTCCGGATTTGCATACATGCTGAATTTGCCTAATTTAACGGCCATACAACGCAGGTTCAAACGCCTATTTACAGGGGAAGCGATTCGACTTTTTATCCACACTAAACACATATAAATATGAAAGATAAACGCATCAGATACGGCATGATTGGCGGCGGGGAAGGTTCTTTTATCGGTGCAGTACACCGGAAAGCGGCCGCCATGGATGGTCATCTGGAGCTGGTTTGCGGGGCCTTCAGCAGCAAGGCCGACAAATCCCGGCGTTCGGGCGCGGCACTCGGCCTGCCGGAAGACCGGATTTACGCCTCTTATGATGAGATGATGCGGGCCGAAGCCCAACAACCGACCCATCAGCAAATGCAGGCCGTAGCGATTGTAACGCCCAATCATGTACATTTCGAACCGGCTATGATGGCGCTGGATCACGGCTTTCACGTAATTATCGACAAACCCATCACCTTTTCGCTGGCGCAGGCTAAAAAACTGCATGCAAAAGTAGAAGAAACCGGGCTTTTGCTGGCCCTCACGCACACCTACACCGGCTATCCCATGATTAAAGAAGCCCGGAAGCGGATTGCCGGCGGCGCTATCGGGCGCATCAAAAAAATATTTGTGGAATATCCGCAGGGCTGGCTTTCCACGCCGCTGGAGCAGGAGGGCAACAAGCAGGCCTCGTGGCGCACCGATCCCGAAAAATCGGGCGCGGGCGGATGTATCGGCGATATCGGAACCCACGCCGCCAACCTGGCCGAATACGTGAGCGGGGCGCGAATCAGCCGCTTGTGCGCCGATGTGAACACCGTGGTCGAAGGTCGGCTGCTCGACGATGATGCTGCCGCGCTGCTTCGCTTCGATAACGGCGCATCCGGCGTGTTGATGGCCACGCAAGTCGCCGCCGGAGAAGAAAACAACCTCAAACTGCGCATATACGGCACTGAGGGCGGTTTCGAGTGGTCGCATACCGATCCCAATACCCTGCTCTATAAACCACTGGACGCGCCTGTGCAGGTGTTGCGTGCCGGAAATGGCTACCTCAGCAGCGCGGCCGCCAACAACTTCAGGATACCGCCGGGACATCCGGAAGGCTACCTGGAGGCTTTTGCCAATATTTACGTCTCTTTTGCGAAAGCCGTGCAGCACGTAGCTAACGGCGAGGCGGCTGACACCGATTTTGAAGACGGCTTCGATTTTCCCGGCGCGGCCGACGGCGTGCGCGGCATGGCCTTTGTTGAAAACATGCTTTGCTCGGCCGCTACCAACGAAAAATGGACGGATTTTGAGGTGTAGGTACCGCCTTTATGTTTCATTTTTTATGATGGGGATCTCATGCTAAAAGACTTTTTGCTGGTAGGCCTGGGCGGCGCGCTCGGCAGTATGATGCGCTACGGGATCGGCCGGGCGGGGCTTGCGCTTCAGCTTTCCTGCTGGGGATTTCCGGTAGCCACTTTTACCGTAAATATTTTGGGTTCATTATTGATAGGCGTGCTGGGCGGGATTTTTCAGCACGCCTTTCCTCAAATTCCAGTTGGTTACCAACTTCTGCTTGTTACCGGATTTTGCGGCGGGTTTACTACTTTTTCTACGTTTTCCAATGAGACCTTCGCGCTGCTTGAAAGCGGGGCGTATGTGATGGCTGGCAGCTACGTCGTCCTCAGCCTGGTTATCGGCCTGCTGGCCGTCTGGGCGGGATATACGCTGGGCCTGCGCTGGGGGTGATGCGGTTTCTTGGCATGCCACGAGCATTCCTGTTTCACCAAATTTAAAAATCTTCTCCCTTTTGTGCGGACAAAAGGGAGCCAAAAACCGCCGGGCTGGAGAAAAGGGCCGAATCATCCGCAGCCTCGAAGTAGTTTCGCTTCATTCCGCTAAATAAAAACAAAGCTCCGCTGCCTTTCGAGCAATTTCTTAAATTCCCCGGCGGAGTGTTTTTATTCTTAACGCTACATTTCGCTATAATCCTTAATGCCCTTTTCTCGCAAGGCCGGAAAGCTGATTTTCGATAGCATATTACCGGTTTATCCACAGAAGCATAAGAGTGGGCTATCGCTCCGCTTCAGCCCTTCACCCGGGCAACCCATAACTGACCCTTCTAATGGTCGGGCTTTATCAAAAGAAAGTATATTTTTAAACTTACACCAATCTATCCGGCCTAATGAAAAGAATGGCGTTAAAAACCGCACGTAGTGTAGCGTGAAGAAAGAAACCACTCCGCCGAGAAGCTTTTAGAATTGCACGGAGAGTGCCGGAGCTTTGGTTTCTTTTAGCGAAACGCAGTGAGGTTTAGCCATTCTTTTCTCAGCCGGCGGTTTTTGGTTACCTTTTGTCCGCACAAAAGGTAAAAGTAACGCGTTTCGGGCTTTGAACGATGACTGCTCATAGGTAAGTTTTTCAGGCGGTGTTCAGAAAGTTTGCCAACCTGCCGGTCAAAAATTATAGCACAAAC
>JBMCPG010000226.1:0-3975 GCA_048626035.1 Cyclonatronaceae bacterium | reverse complement strand
CCGGAATGCCCTCCCAGATGGCATAACAGGTGATGGCATCCGAACCCCGAAGCTCTGCCCGGTGATGATGCGAAATATCCAGCACGGCCGGGCCGCTGTAGCCGCGATGGGTAAACAAAAAGCCGCTGCGGGCCGATTCCGCCTGCTTTTTACCTGCGCGATGCACCTCAACGCCAACCTCCAGACTGATGCCCGCCAGCGCCTTATGCGGCTCCGAGTCTGTTTTGAGGGGCGTAAGCGCGGGATAGACCGGCCCGGTGGTGTGCCCGAGTTCGGCCAGGAAATCGTGGCCCATGCCCGTGGTTCCGGTAGTGGGAATGGAAAGTCCGCCGGTTGCGACGATGATGGCATCCCCGCTGATACTGCCGCCGTGCTCAAGTTCGGCCGTCCATTGTCCATTTTCCTGCTTTTGCAGGGCCTTTACGCCGGATTTATAGCGCAGCTCCACACCGCCCGCCAGCGCTTTCTGAAGCAGTTTATCCCGAACCTCTTTGGCCGAATTACTCTTGGGAAACCATTTATTCGATTCGTTCTCGCAGGCCAGCTCCAGGCCGAGTTCATCGGTAAACCAGTCTTTACAGGCCTCCAGCGACCAGGATTTGAACACGCGGCGCAGCAGGTTTTTGGACGAAGACGTGTGATAGTCATCCAGCACGGCCGAGAGCGGAAGCACGTTGCAGCGGGTGCCGCCGGACATCAGGATTTTTTTGCCGGCTTTATCGCTGCGCTCCAGCAGCGTAACCCGGGCACCGGCTTCGGCGGCGTAAATCGCGGCGGTCAGCCCGGCCGCCCCGGCTCCGCAAATAATAAGATGATGCGACATGGATAAAAATTATGATGAAATCGAGCGCTTTAGCTTTTTAATCGACAGGAAAAGATGATGCGCATCATCCAGCAAGGCTTCACATCCAAAACGCTGATAAAATCTCCGCGCCTCATCATCTTTCGCCTCAACGGTGAGACAACTAAGATCGATATATTTATTTATGAAGTGCAAAAAACATAGCAATATTTAGCGTCGGCAATAATAAAAAAATATACTTATTTTTTGCGTTACTAACGCAAACCATTATGATACTATCTTTTGGCTCAAAGCAAACCGAGCAAATATGGAAAGGTTACAGGGCCAAAAATATGCCTCTGAACATACAGAATATAGCCCGCCGTAAATTACGTATGCTGAACAACTCGCAATCAATTCTTGATTTAAGGGTTCCTCCCTCCAACCGGCTTGAAAAGCTATCAGGCGACATGGCCGGATTTTACAGCATACGCATAAACCGGCAATGGCGGATTGTCTTCCGGTGGACTGAAGGAAATGCTACCGATGTACAAATAATGGACTATCAATAAATCACAGAATTATGGAAAAGCTACAGAATGTTCACCCCGGCGATGTGCTGCTTTATGAGTTTTTGCAGCTTTCAGGAATATCGGCGTATCGCTTGTCAAAAGATTTGGGTATTCCTCAAACACGGGTGTCTCAAATCATAAAGGGAAAGCGTAGAATTACGGCCGACACGGCTTTACGGCTGAGTAAATATTTTGGCACCACGGCAAAATTCTGGCTCGGCTTACAAAATGACCATGATCTCGAAGAAGAAAGCCTGTCCAAAAAAGCCGAACTGCAGGAAATAAAGTCCCTCAGGATTCCTCAAACGCAAAAGTAGTTGAGAACAACGCCGCAAATTACTGATTTACGCGTCATTCTGAGCCATTATATTTTGGCTTGGGATCATGGTTGAGGCCGGATGATGCCTTTATATCTTGGCCAACCCATTCATCGCGAAGAATCTTTAAGCAATAGCAATGGGGCTTTGCAGCATGGATCCTGATGGTGGGAGATTCTTCACAATGTTTCTTATGAACGACCTGAACAGTCGGCTTTTTCGTGTCTCAAAATCCGCCTTCCCCGACGGCAACATGGTTCAGAATGTCGGGCGTTCAGCGGAACATTGAAAGCCGAAAAAAATTCAAGCCTTCACAATCCCCGCGCCGTCGGGCAAAATCGTGATTACGCCGCTTTCACTCTGCGCGGCATTCAGCCCGAATAACAATGTTCCGTTTTGATATTCGCTGTGCGTGAACTTGTAAGGTTCCGCGCCGGTATTCAGGATGATGGCGCAGCGGCCGGCTTCATCATGGCGCTCGAAGGCAAACACGGATGCGACGTCATCGATGATGAGCTCCCGGTAGCCGCCTTTGGCCAGTTCCGGATGCGCCTTGCGCAGGGCAATCAGGGTTTTGTGATGGGCGTAGAGGTCTTCGTTGAAGCCGACCGGCTCCGGCGCGCGCTGCGGCTCGTTCGGAAAGCTGCGCTCATTTTCATATTTAAATTCCGGCCAGAGCATGGGCTTGCGGTTGCAGGGATCATTCGGGCCCCAAAGGCCGGCTTCATCGCCGTAATAAACGACCGGCGAGCCGAGGTAGGTCATTTGAAACACAATCATCAGCTTTTGGACGTGGCGGCTTTGGGCGTCGGGCTGCCCCGTTTTGTACTCCGGATTTACCATCTTCGCCCGCTCGTAATATTCGGCCCAGTTGCGCATGGTAAACAGATGGGAATTCATGATGCGGGAGGCGACGCGGTCGGTATCGTGAGAGCCGAGCAGGTTGTGCATCACCTCGGCAACTTGCCCCGGATAGGCCTCGCGCAGCTCCTTCAGCTTGGCCGCCAGCTCTGAGGGCGGCACGTTGCGGTGCTCGCGGATAAAAAACTCGGAGACAGTGAAGGCAAAGTTGTAGTTCATCACCGCATCGAACTCATCACCTTTTAAATACGGGCGCTGCCGTTCAGGCGAATCGATGACTTCGGCCAGCAGAAAGCCCTCAGGATTGATGCTGCGCACGCATTTGCGCCAGCGTTTCCAGAACGGATGTTTGATGCAAAAAGCTACGTCCAGCCGCCAGCCGTCGATGCCTTTGCTGAGATCACCGTTGTCCAGCGGATCCATCCAGCGGCGGGTAATATCAAAAATGTAGCGCTGCGGGCCGGGCATGATGCCGCTGCGGTACTGCTTTATTTCCGGCAGCTCTTTGTAGCCTTCCCAGGTACGGATAATGGTGCGGCCGTCGTCGGTTTCATCGGCCCATTTTTCGACCTTCATCCAGTCGCTGAAGCGCGAAGCCCGCTGATTTTTGATCAAATCCTGATAGACCCAGCTATTGAGCCCCATGTGATTAAACACCCCGTCGATAATTACATACATGCCGCGCGCGTGCAGCTCTTCCACGATTTTCAGAAAGAGTTTGTCGGCTGAGGTCCATACCCAAGTTTGCGGATCGTCGGGTGTTTCAGCGGCCATAAGCGCGCGGTCGCCGTCGGGATCGGGGCCGAAAGTCGGGTCGATATGGTGCCAGGTGGCCGCATCATACTTATGGCTGGAGGGCGCCTCAAACAGCGGATTGAAGTACACCGCCTGCACGCCCAGATCGCTGAGGTAGTCCAGCTTTTCAAGCACGCCGATGAGGTCTCCGCCATAGCGCCGGCGCTGAAGCGTATCCGAAAGATTCAGCCCGTTTTCCTGCTCGTAGGGCTTGCGCGAATACCAGTCGGCCGTCCACGGATGCGTTTGGTAGGGCGAGGTCTGATCGTGCGGCCAGGAATTGATCTGATCGCTCAGCCGGGGATCGTTATCCTTGCGGCCGCGATAAAACCGCTCCGGAAAAATCTGATACCATACGATTCCTTTGGCCCATTCAGGCACAAATTGCGGGGCGGAATTTTGCTTGGGTTCGGAACTCATATCGTTTATTTCGGGTAAATGGGGGGCTATAAAAAGGCCAGCGCTGCTCTTATCCGTGATAATTGAATAAAGCACTATGGTAACGTTTGTAGAAATTAGCTC
Organism: Cyclonatronaceae bacterium; assembly: GCA_048626035.1. Classification (GTDB taxonomy): domain Bacteria; phylum Bacteroidota; class Rhodothermia; order Balneolales; family Cyclonatronaceae; genus Cyclonatronum. The sequence continues at coordinate 127 of JBMCPG010000226.1, read as the reverse complement.
AAAATTTTTCTGCGGCCTTCCCTGAATGCAGCCTCCTTGCTAAACTTTTGCACAAAAACAGCGTAGGAGCACATAGTTTTTTGTCTTTTCTATTATATATAACGCATTTCAATAGCTCATGAATACT
>JBMCPG010000225.1:0-3989 GCA_048626035.1 Cyclonatronaceae bacterium | reverse complement strand
AATTGTTCGCCCTCGTAGGTACGCCGCAGCTTGTCTTTCCACTGTTCGAGCAGCGTGCGGGTATCTTCGGGCGTAATGCTTTGGTTATAAATAAGGTCTTCCGCTTCATCTACGAGATCATCTACATAGCGGCAAAGCGCATAGATCGCAAAAATACTGCGCTGCTTTTGATTAGGCAGAAAGCGGGTAGCCATATAAAACGTTTTGGCGTATTCGCGCGTAATGCCCCGGCAATAGGTGTAGGCCTGCCGCAGGTCTTGAGTGCGAACTTCATCAATAACGGAAGTATGAAAATTGGTACGCTCGTACACAGGCCTGATAAGAGTATAAGGCAGTTTTAAGATAGTATTCATTACGAATGATGGTAGAAAGATGAGTAGAGCAATAGTAGCATTAACAAGCTATTTTATGAGGCTGAACGTTCCTGAAAAACGGCAGAAACCGATTCTGCTGCGCTGTAGAGCACGAATATAATGCTACTGTATGTACTTTTTTATGAACTTATGTGCAAGCATTTCAAATGTGCCTTGCTGCAGAAAGGCAGAGTAGCCGGGCAAAGGCTAAAAAAGGACACACGAAAAAGCCGCTGCTGCCACAACATTCAAATGTAAGACCGGGCGTATTAATATTTCTATTCCGCGGCCTATTTTTCTATTTTAATTGGATAGCAAAAATTAATATTAGAAATATCTTCTATTCCAAAAGGTTTGGCAAATTATATTTCTTGGAACGACAGAGGTTAATAAAGCCTTTTTCCAGTTAATACTTAAATTTTTTCCAAAGGGGAGTAGATGCGTTAGATTTGTATATTTTAAGTAAAAAACGATATGTGTTGGTTGTACGTGCAAATTGCTGTAGTCTTGGTTGTGCTTAGTCTTCAAAAAATTATGCCGAACTACCTTGCCTTAAAAGATGCCGGCCGGAAGGTTTCGAAAACAGCTCTTGTGCCTGCATCATTCCACAGATTATTTGACTAACCGTCTGAATATAGTTTTATGCCCAAGAAAATAACCATATATGATGTCGCCAAAGAAGCCGGGGTGGCCATCTCTACTGTTTCGCGCGTGCTCAACGAATCTCCGTATGTATCGGAAGAGACGCAGAATAAGGTCAAAAAAGCTATTAAAAAGCTTGATTTTTACCCGCAGGTTAGCGCTCGTATGCTCGCCAAGCGGCAGCCACAAATTGTAGCGGTTGCCGTTCCTACATTTACTACGCCGTTTTTTAACGAAGTCCTTAAAGGCGTAAAAGATGAAATAAGCAAGCTGGATCTGGACTTCATTATTTATAATACCGGCTCTACAGATCCGGAAGAGAACTTTCAGCGCTTCGTTGATCGCGGCATCCCCGACGGGCTGGTCATTTTTTCTATTGATATTAACGAAAAAGTGCACAAGCGCCTCACCGATTATAATATTCCCGTTATTTTGGTAGGCTCTAACCATGAAGCCTACGATTTTTTCTACTGGAATAATTATCGCGGCGGATACGTGGCCGGGCAGCACCTGGCCGAACAGGGCTACCGCGATATCAGCTTTATTCGCTCGCACACCAAATCGTCGGTCTCCGATGAGCGCGAAAAAGGCTTCCGCGCCGCCCTCTCCGAGCATAATATAGAGCTGGATGACCGCCACCTGGTAACCGGCATTACCCGCAAACACGCCGGTTTTAGTGAAGAGGCAGGATACGAAGCCATTAAGATTCTGCGCGAGCGCGACGCCATTCCTGAAGCTATTTTTTGCTCGAACGATGCACAGGCCCTTGGCGCCAAATATGCCCTCGATGAAATGGGGATGTCGGTTCCGCGCGATATCGGCCTCGTTGGCTACGACAACATCAAAATATCTAAATATATTGGCCTTACAACTATAGACCAGGCCATGTATGATGTGGGCATCCGTGCCATTCAGCGGCTTTCACAGCGCTATAAAAATAAAGATATCGATGTTCGGCAAACCGTTATTGAGCCTGAGCTTATTATTCGGAATTCAACCCGCAAAATTCGCTGATCTTGGACGCCTCCATTTTTGATTATACGCTCTCGCGCTCGCAGCTTCCCGGGCCGGCCTACCAAAAGCTCTATCGTGGAAAAGTGCGGGATGTTTATGAGCTGCGCAATAACGTGCTGGCCATTATCGCGACCGACCGTGTTTCGGCCTTCGATCATATTCTGGCTGAAACGATCCCATTTAAGGGCCAAATTCTCAATCAACTGGCCGCCCATGCTATGGAGCAGGTGCGCGATATCGTGGATACACACATCATAGACCTGCCGCATCCCAACCTGATGCTGGCCCGCAAATGTGAGCCGCTGCCGGTAGAGGTGGTCGTGCGCGGGTATCTTGCCGGGCATGCGCTGCGCGAGTATAAAGCCGGCCGCCGCGAGCTCTGCGGGGTTTCTATGCCTGAAGGCCTGCTGCCCTACGAGGAATTTAAGCAGCCGCTGCTAACGCCTACCACCAAAGCCACCAAAGGCCATGATGAGGATATCAGCGAGGAGGCCATCATTTCACAAGGCCTTGTAAGCGCTACGTTGTGGGAAAAAGTCCGGGAAACAGCCCTGAAGCTTTTTCAGCGCGGTTCGGAAACGGCCCGCGCGCGCGGACTCCTGCTTGTGGATACCAAATACGAATTCGGACTGCGCGACGGCCGGCTCGTGCTCATAGATGAAACCCATACTCCTGATTCTTCCCGCTATATTTATAAAAAAGGCTATGAAGAACGCCTCGAAAAAGGGGAAGCCCCGCAGCAACTTTCTAAGGAATTTGTGCGCGAATGGCTGATGGAACAGGGCTTCAGTGGCAAAAACGGCGAGCAGATGCCAAAGCTGCCCGATAGTTTTCGCCAGCAGACCTACGAGCGCTACGCCGAGCTTTTTAAACAGCTTACGGGCAGAAGCTTCACGCCGGTTTACACCCCGAACTACAGCGCTACCTTCAGCGAGCTTCTTAAACCCTACATCTGAAGCCAGCTTTTCTTACCCGCTTTTTTTCTTTGCAGAGCGCCGTTCTACCTCATTTACGGAACATTTTATCTGTATCTTAAGGCTACATTGTTTCAGCAGAATCATTTGTTTAATGCCTTTAAATCCTGTTTTGTTTATGTGCTCTGTTTCTGCTCTGCTGCCTGGGCGACGCGCGCTATGCACTTTGATCTTCTTAATGCTTGGGTGTGCCGGCCTGTCTGCGGCCGGCAGCCCGGTTCATGCCTCAGCACAAATGCCCGTATCCGCAGATTCTGCCGCCAGCCCCGCACATACCAAATTCGGCCTGACGCTTAGCGGCGGCGGTGCCAAAGGGTTTGCCCATCTTGGCGTGCTTAAAGTGCTCGAAGAAGTAGGCATGCCCATCGACTATATTTCGGGCACCAGCATGGGCGCGCTGGTAGGCGGGCTGTATGCTATGGGCTACAGCACCGAATACATCGAAGAAGTGATCTCTGCCATGAACTGGAACGAGCTGTTCAGCGACGATCAGCGCCGGCGGCACATGCCGATGGAGGAAAAAGAATGGGATAGCAAATACCTGCTCACCCTTCCGCTGATTGAGGGAGGCGTAGGCTTGCCTTCCGGCGTAGTTGCCGGCCAGCGCATACAGCTTTTGCTCAACCAACTGGCCTGGCCGCATCCCGGGTATCAGGATTTCCACGCTTTTCCTATTCCATTTACTGCGGTTGCTACGAACCTGGAAACCGGCGAGCCGCTTATCATGACCGAAGGCTACATCGCCGAAGCCATCCGCGCCAGTATCTCGATTCCAAGTATTTTCAATCCGGTAAACATGAACGGGCATTTACTTATTGATGGCGGCGTAGTGCGGAATCTGCCGGTAGAAGAAGCCCGCGAAATGGGCGCCGATTATGTGCTGGCTGTAAATGTGAGTCCCCCGCTGCGGGAGGCCGGAGAACTGCTCAGCATTATCGATGTGCTGGACCAGACCATTACGTTCCAGGTAAGCGATAACATTAACGCGTCCAAAGAACAGGCCGAT
>JBMCPG010000224.1:0-4000 GCA_048626035.1 Cyclonatronaceae bacterium | reverse complement strand
CGTGAAGCTGAGTTGCGGAAGTTCCGGCTGCCCGTCGGGGCCATCAAAGAGGCTTGTATCCTCTTCAGTGGTGTGGGCCGTGTTGAAGCGCAGCTCGGCGTCTTCGCCGGTAGCCTGCACCCAGAAACCCTGGAAAGAGGAAAGCACCGGCAGCGCTTCGTTTTCAAGTCCGCCAAGCAGCAGGCTGCCGTTCATGACTCTGTAGCCCCCGCTTTCGCCCATGTTGGCATCCCAGATGTAGATGGATTCGCTGAAGGCGGCGTCGGCGTTGGCTTCATCATCAAGCAAACTCTGCCAGTTGAGGGCTTGTTTGTACGGGTTTCCGGAAAGCTGAAAGCCGGCCAGATCATCCTCGCCGGGCGTAAAGCTCAGGGGCTGGGTCAGCGAATTGGTGAAGGGCGCGCCTTCGAGCCGCAGGCGTTTCGGGAAGCCGGGCGTGCCGCCATCGCGGTCGTCTTCAAATACATACACCAGAATGGTTTTGCCGGCGGTCTGCTCGGCAGATACGCTCTGACTGCTGCTGCCTACGAAGTCCTGCATGGAGGAAGGCGTATTCCAGCCAGCGGTTTGCGGATTATCGCGGTCGGTTTCGTCGAACCAGAACACATTGGGCGTGCCGGTTTCTTCGTCCGCGCCGGGGAATCCCTGCGTCCAGAGATTGCCAAGCAGGTCTTCGTAGCTTACGCCGTCGATAGGGGCGCTGATCATCCGCCAGCCTTCGTTGGGGCCGGTTACGATGGCCTCGTGCAGATTCGGATTCAGATTGGGCGGGGTGATGATCAGGCTGAGGCGGGTGTCCTGATCGAAGGCTTTGGATGTGCTGCTGCTGCCGTCTTCAAACTCGTAGCTGAACTTGAAGGCTTCTTTCGGCACGCGAATCTGACCGCGGTTTTTCAGGCTTTCGGAGGTGTCGAAGGTATAGGAACCGGCGGTAAACATGTCAATATGCTCGCCGGTGAAGTTGTCGCGAATTTCCAGCGTCCAGCCAGCGGGGATGTTGCGCAGTTCGGTCCATTCTATGGTGGTAACGGCATCTTCAACGACCCAGCTTCCATCTTCGGGAACTAATTTATCGGTATTCAGCGGAATTTCGAGCACGCTGTCGAAGTCGTCGGGCAGTACGTTGATGTCGAGCATGCTGCCGTTTTCGGCATAGGAAGACACATTCATAGTGGGCCGGCGGTCGAGCGGCGCAAGCTGATAAGCATCAAATAAATCGATGTCCAGCGCGCCGTCTTTGGTAAAGCTCAGCCACATCGAGGCAGACAGGTCATCGGCACTGGCCAGCAGGCGAATCGCCGGGGGAAGCTCTTCTTGTGGTTCCGATTGGGGAGTAGCCCCATCATTTTTGAGGAATGTATAGTTACTATCAATGTTACGTAGGTTCAGCGGGAGTTCTATATCGCTGCTGCTTCCGTTGGTATCTACCCAGAACGACTGGAAAGGCGCAATAACGCCGTCGAAGTCCCCGCTGCTGCCGTTGTAGGTGATATAAGCCGCCGTTTCGGGATCATAGACATAAACTGTGCTGCTCTTATTCGGATTTGCCAGGCGAAACTCGTCCCACAAGATGGCCGAAGGATATGGATTACCTACCAGATTAAAGGTGCCGCTTCCCAGGCTGGGTACGCTGAAGTCTGTGCCGCGGAATTCTCTGCCTTCAATTTCTATGGTCTTGGGCCAGGTGCCGGTGGTTGGATCCACGCCGTCCGCGCAGACGGTGGTATCGGTATATTCGTTGCAGTTATAGACATAAGCCGAAAAACCTTTGCCGTTGGGAATGGCCGCATTCATATCGGCAATAGGCGTTTGAAAACTGCCGCCGGTGAATTCGCGCACGCTACCATCCCCAAGGTTGGGTGATAAAGAACCGGGAATGCCCTGCGTCCAGAAGCCGTCGGTTCCGTCGAAATTAAGCAAGTCGGCATAGCTTATGTCTAAACTGCTGCCATTTTCATCCAGCATAAAGGGCAGGGAAAACAGCCGCCAGCCTTTTTCGTCGGAGCCGCCGGTGCTGCCGATTTCGAGCTGCATGGTGAGAATGGGATCGGTATCGCCTTCGTTCAGGTAGCGGGCGCCCGGCTCCAGGGTGATGCGGGCCGTTCCCGGCGTGCTGAATTCGGCGTCGGGCTGAATATGAAGCCCGGCACCGTTTTTAACTACAAATTCGTTCATGACGCGGAGGTTCCCTTGTCCCGGTACCAGTACCAGCGTATTGTCGCCTTCTACGCTAACGCCGGGATACGTGCCCACCAGCTCGATACTTCCGGCACCTATTTCCGTTACGGACGTAGCAATCTTGGTTACGTCGCCATTTGAAGGGTCGTCAGGTTCATTCGGATTGTAGGGCTGTACAAACAGCGTATAGTAGCCATCTTTAATGTAAATCGCGTCCATCGTAATAGTAACGCTATTGGCCTGCGGACCGCTTCCGGTTACGGTTACATCAAAATCAATATCGCTTATTGGTACGATTTCGTTTGAGCCAACCGGGAATGGGTCTGAAGGATCGTAGGCGCTGTTATAGACCAGGTACATTTTATCGCTAGCCCCCGATACATTAAGATCGGGCGCAAGCCCGGGCACTTCGCTAAAGTCAATGCTTACCTCTACATCGCCGTCGGAGGTAATTTCGTCCTCATTACTTGTTTTTTGCACATACCAGGTGCGCTCCGAACGGCGGGTGCTCGACGGGGCATCGGTAGTAGTATATTCGGCATTCTCTCCATCATGAGCGGTAAGCAGGTAACGGCCCTGTTCATCTAAAAACTCGCTTGTTGTACTGGAAATCGTAATGCCGCCGCTGGATGAATTCGTAGTGCTAACCGCCGTAGCAATAGTGTCATCCCACCCGATGCCGATGAGTTCGTTGGTAAAGCCAGTGGGGGGATCGAAAAGTAAATTGCTACCCGTTAAATTACCTTCATTGTATTTAGTATTGAAGTAGTTTTGCAGGATGAGGCGTTGGGTTTTGTTAAGGCCGGATGAGTAAAATACAAGCTCTGATATATCTCCTTCATAGCGTAAAATAGTATCATCATTACTATCAATAAATGCTCCAATTCCAATTTTTGTCGCAATACTAGAACCTACATTACTATTTGAACTGCCAAAAGCTGAAGTTTCTATAAATGAAGCTGATTGATTAAAAACGTTAATTGTCGAAAAAAAAGAACTAGGGGTATAATCGGTTGTTACTCCGCTACCAGCAAAAATCTGAAGCTCATTTTTTGCCGGATCAAACCCATCGCCTGAAGTAAATAAAATACGAAAGAAAAAACGATCGCTAATATCTAAGCTCAGGGAAGCATCAAAGACCACGCCAGTTTTATCTATGGCAGGATTAAAGTGAAACCCTAACGTCAGCGGCTGAGCAATGGGGGAACTAAATGAACTGCTTTTGAGCCACTCCTCAGCAGAGCTAAAGCGCACTACAGGCTTTCCATTGACTACGTTTGTTACCAATGCAGGCCGCTTGGCAGCATCAGCTTGCGTGGCATCTCCTTCGGAGCCTTGGTTATACCAGGTTTGGACGTTTCCGCTGCCGTCGGTGTCGAGGCTGTCGGCAACGAACCAGCCGATGAGGTCGGTGCTGCCAAGGCCGCCGGGGGTATATTGGGCTTGGGCAAAAGCCGGAAAGAACACGGCGAGCGCGAAAAAGAATGCGGTAAGCCGCATGGCTGGCAGGGAGGTGTGCAACCCTTTCTGCCGGGCGGATGAGTAGAAATATTTCATGTTACGGTGCTCTGTAGTTACAATAAAAGGCTTCTAAAAGCCTGACACGAGATAATTTAGTATGTAAAAATAAGATGCTGGTCGTACGTGTGCTGTTGTAGCTGAAGATATAATTTAAAAAAATATGCAGCGCTTTCAACTATAATTTTGTACGTAACGTGCTGCGTGCAGTGCAAACTGTATGGGTGCATCTAATGCAAAAAAAGAAAAAAATGTTTCACATAAGATGCATTAAAGTAAGAGTCTTACTTCAGAATTACTATTC
>JBMCPG010000223.1:0-4013 GCA_048626035.1 Cyclonatronaceae bacterium | reverse complement strand
GCTGTGGGAAGACGTGGTCAGGCGTCGGTGACGGCAACGCCTTCCTGCAGGGCGTGCAGCTGGCCCTCGAGCACGTGCCGGCGGCCCCGGACGCGCCCTGGGAACTCCTCTACGAGGACACGGAGGCCGACCCCGTGCTCGCGGCGCTGCTCGCGCGTCGGTTCTGCACCGAACAGCAGTGCGACCTCCTGCTCGGCGGCCTGCTCTCGGCCACCACCGCCACGGCCGCGCTTGTTGCCCGGCCCTTCGGTGTCCTGCTTGGAAGCTGCCGATATCGGAGAAAGATCTGCCTTGCCAATTACTTCCCCTTTAAATACCCAAACGCCTACGCCAATAGTGCCGTAAATAGTTTTGGAAGTATGGTTGTAGTAATCGATCTCGGCACGCAGAGTATGCAGCGGCACACGGCCTTCGCGGTATTGCTCCACGCGCGCCATTTCTGCGCCGCCAAGCCGGCCGGCACAGCGTACCTTAATGCCTTTCGCACCCATGCGCATAGCCGAAGAAATGGCCGTTTTCATCGCGCGGCGGAACGAAATCCGGGCCTCGAGCTGCTGCCCGATATTCTGCGCAATAAGGCTGGCATCGGTTTCCGGCCGCTTAATTTCATTGATGTTAATCTGGACTTCTTTATTCGTAAACTTCTTGAGCTGCTGGCGTACTTTCTCTACTTCAGCACCGCCTTTACCGATAATAACACCGGGACGGCTGGTCATCAGCGTAAGCAGTACACGCTTGGGCGTGCGCTCAATTACGATGCGGGATAGGCCAGCATTACTCAGCTGAGCGCGCAGATAGCGGCGCAGCATGTAATCTTCCTTTACGTTTTCGCCGGCATTCGTTTCGGAATACCAGTTAGAATCCCAACCACGAATAATGCCGAGTCGGAGTCCTGTAGGATGTGATTTTTGTCCCAAATCTTATTCCTCGCTTAGTTCTTCAAGTTCGTCTTTGCTTTCAACAATAACCGTGATGTGGCTCATGCGCTTGCGGATGGGATGCGCGCGCCCTTGCGGGGCAGGCTGGATACGCTTAAGCGTCGGGCCTTCGTCAACCATAATAGTATGAATACGAACTGCAGAGGCATCGAAAGCCATATCTTCGTTCTTATCCTCAAGGTTTGCCATCGCCGAACGAATCACTTTCGAGACATCTGTCGCCCCGGCCTTATTCACAAACTTGAGTTTATTAATCGCGTCTTCCACGCTAAGCCCGCGCACCAGGTCTGCTACCAGCCGCAGTTTACGCGGGGCACGGCGCAGATAGCGCTGCACGGCTTTTGCCTGATATGTATTCTGTGTTGTTTCCATAATTTATCGTTTATCCCCTTTTTTTACAGGATGACCCTTAAAGGTGCGTGTAGGAGCAAATTCGCCTAATTTATGGCCAACCATGTTTTCGGTGATGTACACCGGAATAAACTGCTTGCCATTATGGATGGCGAAGGTGATACCGACAAAGTCTGGCGTAACCATAGATGCCCGCGACCAGGTCTTGATAACTTTTTTTGATTTTGTTTCCAGGGCCTTATCAACTTTTCGCTGGAGCTTGTAATTGACGAACGGCCCTTTTTTTAATGATCTTGGCATGAGTTCTTATTTTTTATTTCGTCTTCTTACAATAAACTTGGAAGACAGTTTACGTGGGTTACGCGTCTTCTTTCCTTTCGCAGACTGTCCCCAGGGAGAGCGTGGATGGCCTCCGGAGGATTTTCCTTCACCACCGCCCATGGGGTGATCTACCGGGTTCATGGCTACACCACGAGTGGTTGGGCGAATGCCTTTCCAACGACTCCGGCCGGCTTTTCCAAGCGTTACGTTCATGTGGTCGGGATTACTCACGGTTCCAACCGTTGCCAGGCAACGGCCCAGCACCATACGCACTTCGCCCGAAGGCAGCTTCAGCGTTACGTAGCGGCTTGTTTTAGCGATAAGCTGCGCACTTGAACCCGCGCTGCGTACAATCTGCCCGCCTTTGCCCGGCTGCAGCTCAACGTTGTGCACAGTAGTACCCAGGGGCATATTGGCCAGATACATAGTGTTGCCGTTTTCCGGCTCCACCTTTTCGCCGCTAAGAATCGTATCGCCTACGCCGAGCTTATGAGGAGCTACGATGTAGCGTTTTTCTCCATCACGGTAGGCCACCAGGGCAATACGAGCCGTACGGTTGGGATCGTATTCAATGGTTTGTACACGCGCCGGAATATCAAATTTATCCCGCTTGAAATCGATAATACGGTAGCGCCGCTTGTGGCCGCCACCCTGATGCCGGGTTGTGATACGGCCATTATTATTACGACCCGCCTTCTTGCTAAGCTTTACAACCAGCGACCGCTCCGGCTTTTTAGCCGTAATATCGCTCATATCCGGAGCAATACGGTGCCGTGTGCCCGGCGTAATTGGTTTTAATTTCTTTGTTGGCATGGTATATAGCTAATTAAATTTCGCTGAAAAAGTCGATCTCCTGACCTTCTTTCACACTTACAATGGCTTTCTTCAACTTCGAGGAGCGCCCGGCAATGTAGCCGCCTTTGGTGAAACGCCCTTTCGGCTTCGTAGAGGTAATGAGCGTGTTTACTTTCGTTACGTTTACCTCCGGGTACAGGCGCTCTACTTCAGCTTTTATTTCCGGCTTGCTTGCTTTAATATCGACCTGAAAACTAAACTGATTGCGCTTTTCCTGAAGCTTGGTTGCTTTCTCGGTTATAAGTGGTTTTATCAAAATTTTGCTCATGCGGCCGTCTCCTCTGCGTTTTTGTCCAGAATGTTAGTTAGTACACTCACGGCAGATTCTGTGAAGAGCACTACATCGGCATGCAAAATCTCATAAGTGCTTGGCTTGTTGGCTTCCATAATCTGCAATTTTGGAATGTTCCGGCCAGACTTATATATATTTACATCTGTCTGTGCGGTGAGCAGAAGTACTTTTTTCCCGCTCATGCTTAAAGCATTAAGAATAGCTGCCATATCACGGGTTTTTGGCGCATCAAAAGTAAAATCTTCTACCACCCGTATGCCTTCTTCCTGTGCTTTGTAACTAAGGGCCGACTTGCGCGCAAACGCTTTAGCCTTTTTGTTGAGCTTCAGGTTATACTTGCGCGGCCGGGGACCAAACACCGTGCCTCCGCCCTTAAGCAGCGGGGAACGCATAGTACCACGGCGGGCATTTCCGGTTCCCTTCTGGCGATATGCCTTCCGGCCACCGCCACGAACTTCCGAACGGCCTTTTGTCTTAGCTGTTCCCTGGCGCTGATGTGCAAGATACCCGCGAACATCTTCATAAATAAGCGTGTCGTTGGGCGTTACCGCAAAAATGCTGTCCGACAGCTCAATTTCACGGCCGGCCTCAGCGCCGTCTTTTGTAAAAACATTAATTTTCATTGTATATGCTGTTTAACCTCAAGCATTATGAATTTCTAAAACTCTGCCTTTGGGTCCCGGAACGGCACCTTTCACCAAAATAAGATTGGATTCAGGCATGATTTTCACGACCTGTAAGCCTTTAACAGTTACGCGGGCATTTCCCATGCGGCCCCCCATTCGGGTTCCTTTAAATACACGGGATGGGTCGGAAGACTGGCCAACAGAACCAGAAGCACGCTCCTGATCGCCCTGGCCGTGTGTCTGCCCGCCAACGCCCCGGAAGTTATGACGCTTCATTACGCCCTGAAATCCTTTACCTTTGCTCGTGCCGGCAATATTTACGATTGTTCCTTCCTGGAAAACATCGGCCACGTGCAGAGCATCACCTAATCCAAGCCCTTCCGGGAGGAAGTTTCTGAATTCGCGTACATAGCGCTTCGGGGTCGTGCCGGCTTTTTCAAAATGCCCTATCATGGCTTTTGAAACGCGCTTGGGCTTTTTTTCCTCAAGCCCTAACTGCACGGCTTCATAACCGTTACGCTCTTGCGTGAGGATGTTGGTGATAGTACAAGGCCCGGCTTCGATAACCGTAACCGGCAAATGATTACCAGCTTCGTCAAAGACGCTGGTCATTCCTACTTTTATTCCTAA
>JBMCPG010000222.1:0-4025 GCA_048626035.1 Cyclonatronaceae bacterium | reverse complement strand
GCTTTTTCAAAGGCTGCTTTTCCCATCATTTGTTTTTAATCTCTAACTGCTTTTTTACCCTATGAATACTTCCAAAGGCAATCAGGATACGGCCATGCTGGACAAACGCGTGGAAAATGAATACGAAGATCATCTCGGCCTTATCGATATCGATTTTGTTGAGCTCTACGTGAATAATGCGAAACAGGCCGCTCATTATTATGTGAAGAGTTTTGGCTATGAGGTGGTCGCCTATCGCGGCCTGGAAACCGGCGTGCGCGACCGCGCCTCTTATCTGCTGGAGCAGGGCAATATCCGCCTGGTGCTCACCTCTCCGCTTACCGGCGACTCGCCCATTGCCGAGCATATCCGCGTGCACGGCGACGGCGTGAAAGACATCGCCATGCTGGTTAAAGATGTGCGCGGGGCCTATGAAGAATGCATCAAACGCGGGGCGAAATCGGCGATGGCACCCACCGAGCATAAAGATGAACACGGCGTCATCACCCAGGCGGCCATCTATACTTATGGCGACACCATTCATAGCTTTGTGGATCGCAGCCAGTACGAGGGCTTTTTCTTCCCCGGCTACAAGGAAAAAGCGTTTCCGGTGAAGGGCGAGCCGGTCGGCATCGAGTTTGTGGATCATTGCGTGGGCAACGTGGAATTCGGCAAGATGAATGAATGGGTGAAATTTTACGAGCACGTACTCGGCTTCACGCAGTATATGCATTTCGATGATGAAGACATCGCCACCGAATATTCCGCCCTGATGTCCAAAGTGATGGCCGGCGGACGCGGGCGCATCAAGTTTCCTATTAATGAGCCGGCCGACGGCAAGAAGAAATCGCAGATTGAGGAGTATCTGGATTTTAACGGCGGCCCGGGCGTGCAGCACATGGCCCTGCTGACCTCCGACATCGTGGATACCGTAAGCAAACTGCAAAACAACGGCGTGGAGTTTTTAAATATCCCGACGACCTACTACCAAACCCTGGAAGAGCGGGTCGGCAAGATCGATGAAAACATCGAAGACCTGGAGCGGCTCGGCATTCTGGTAGATCGTGATGAAGAAGGCTATCTGCTGCAAATCTTCACCAAGCCGGTTTCCGACCGTCCAACCCTGTTTTTTGAAATCATTCAGCGCAAAGGCGCGCGGGGTTTTGGCCTGGGCAACTTCAAGGCGCTTTTCGAGTCCATTGAGCGGGAGCAGGAACTTCGCGGCAACCTCTGAGTCCGGCTACGCGCTTCATCACCCATCATAAAACATACATCAAGGCCCGCCGGATGCGCCCCATTCGCCGGGTCTTGATATACTTTTTTCTTCTTCAGAAACGCCATTTGCTATGTATTACCACACTTTAGGCAGCATTCCACATAAGCGGCACACGCAGTTCCGCCGGCCCGACGGGCAGCTTTATACCGAAGAGTTATTCGGCGCGGAAGGCTTCAGCGGCAGCTCTTCGCTGCTGTATCATCATACGCCGCCGACCACCGTAAAACGGGTTGAGCAAGGCGAAAAAATTGAAATCAAGCCCTGGAAAGAGGGCCTGCTCCGGCATCATCATCTTATCACCCATAATATGAAGCCCGGCGGCGATGCCATTTCGGGCCGGGTGTGCATCATGTTCAACAATGATGTGCAGATCTGGCTGTGCCGGCCGACCGAAAAGATGCATTATTTTTATCGCAACGGCGAACACGACGAGCTGATTTTCGTGCATGAGGGCGAAGGGTTCATGCAGTCGCAGTTCGGGCAGCTGGCTTTCAAACCCTTCGATTATATCGTGATTCCGCGCGGCACGACCTACCGGATGGAATTCAGCACAAAAGAAAACCGCCTGCTGGTCTGCGATTCGACCGGGCCGATTCGCTTCCCCAAGCGCTACATTTCGGATATGGGGCAGTTCATGGAAAACAGTCCGTTTTGCGAGCGGGATATCCGCGTGCCGCAAGAGCCGCTGTTTCATGGAGAAACGGGCGAATTTGAGCTGCGCATCAAAAAGCAGGGCCGGTTTCACCACTACATTTTCGAGCATCATCCGCTGGATGTGGTCGGCTGGGACGGCTATTTATATCCCTATATTTTCAATATGAAGGATTTCGAGCCCATCACCGGCCGGGTGCATCAGCCGCCGCCGGTGCATCAGACCTTCGAGGCGCACAACTACGTGGTCTGCTCGTTTTGTCCGCGGAAATATGATTATCACCCCGACTCCATTCCCGCGCCCTACAACCACTCCAACGTGGATTCCGACGAGGTGCTTTATTACGTGGAAGGCGATTTCATGAGCCGCAAAGGCGTGGAATACGCTTCGCTGACCCATCATCCCGGCGGCATTCCGCACGGCCCGCACCCCGGCACGGTCGAAAAAAGCATCGGCAAAGAAGGCACCGACGAATACGCGGTGATGATCGACACCTTCCGCCCGCTGCACCTCACCCAGGCCGCCCGCGACATGGACGACGGCCACTATCCGTACTCCTGGATAGATCATGCGTGAGGATTTTGGGGCATTTGGGGATTTTGGGGATTTGAACCGGCTGCTATAATTAAGATTCCGGCTCTGCGGGATGATGGGGATTTAACATATCTTTTTCCCATTTGGCCGGATTAGTTCTGATATAAATGGAGATGTTCTCATAAGATGCATCATCCTGAATAATATGATCATGAAAACGGCCCTGCCATGAAAACCCCGGTTCTGTTAAACGCACGTCCCGCGTAACTGCCGATTTAAAACCCCGCATAATCGACGCCAAATTTTTCGATTGCGGCCCAAATTGATTTTGGGGATATTGGAGACGGATTCGGTTTGCGATGTAGAGACGCGATGCATCGCGTCTCTACATCGCAAACCGCGCAAACCAGGCCAACCCAGCGAATCAGGTTCCCGTTTTGTATTTATATTATATGGGTTTTTTCCAATCCCGATAATGGCGTGGAAATGGTTGGGCATTACCACGAATTCGCCCATGGTCAGATTCATATCCGGGCGTAGATCAAACATTTTTAACCATTCGGTCTCGACCGTTTTTCCAATATCTGATAGATGCATAACGCCATTGGACACATCACCAAACCAGAAGATGCGGTCTTTAGTGCATAAGGTGATAAAATACAGGGCTGCCCAGCCATAATTCCAATGCCGTAAACGGGCGGATGGTATGCGGTATTTATTTTTATATCCGCGCATTTTAATTAACTTTTTTTGTAGTTCATATCGAATTCACTTCGACCATAATTAATTTTTAATGTATTTAAGTATAAATTACATATTTATATCAATATATACACCCATAAATATATGAGGCGAGCAGATACGGTGGTTGTAGAGACGCGATGCATCGCGTCTCTACAACCACCGTATCTGCGTTTTTACGATTACGGCATCGCGTCGCTACGACCACGGCATCGCGTTTTTACATCTGCATCGCAATCCCTATTTCTGCCCGGCTTTTTATTTTACGCCCAGAGGAAAAGGCCTTATTTTTGTGTCATCATTTGACCTTCACCTTTTTTTTCGAGTCCGATAGCCATGTATAAAGCCCGCATCATCATTACCCTGAAACCTTCGATTCTGGATCCCAAAGGCAAGGCTTCGCTTGGGGCGCTGCATAATCTGGGATATGATTCCATCAAGAACGTGCGCATTGGCAAAAGCGTGGAGCTGGATATTGCCGCCGATAGTGCAGCCGAGGCCATAGATGCCGCCACGCTGGCCGCGCAAAAGCTGCTGGCCAACGAAGTAATGGAGAATTTTGACATCGAGCTGCTGGAGGAAACCGCCTGATGAGTACCTTCAAACCGCGCTTTGCCGTGCTGGTCTTTCCCGGTTCCAATTGCGATCATGATGCCTACACGGCCGTCAAGCATACCATCGGCGCCGACGCCTATTTTGTCTGGCATAAAGATACCGATCTGGGCAATCCGGACGTAGTGCTGGTGCCGGGCGGCTTTTCTTATGGCGATTATCTGCGCTCTGGTGCGATTGCGCGCTTTTCGCCCATCATGAAGGAAGTGGTGGCTTTTGCCAACAAAGGCG
>JBMCPG010000221.1:0-4035 GCA_048626035.1 Cyclonatronaceae bacterium | reverse complement strand
TTGCCAGCCGTTGGCAACCAGGAACCAGCCAATTTTGGTACCTTCGGGAAAACCGCCCTGCTCCATCGGACCCTGAAGCTGTACCTTTGCGCCGGGGTACAGCGCATCATCGCGGGTGTGGGCGTAGGGGAAGATCATGGTTTTATTGGTGATGTCTTCCGGCGTTTCGGGCTTGTTGCCTTCTTCATAATAATAGTAGCCAAGCGAGTTGCGCCAGCCCGCTCCCGACCCAAGAAACGTAATCCAGACCTGCGCATCTTCCTGCACGTATAAATCGCGGGGAATGGCGTTTTCTATCAGTTCAGGATTTGTATTAGGAATGTTGCGGCTTTCAGGCAGCAGGGCGTTAATGCGCTGCAAAAAATCCATATTTGTTTCATCGGGAATAGTCAGGTAGTCCGGGCGGCCGTTTTCGGCACTCCACTGGCCGAGGGTAGCCCAGTCGCCGTTTTTAAAGCTCACCTGCGGCGCCTTCTGACCATAAGTCATGGATTTCGCCGGATCAAAAACATAGCTTGCGCTTCCATTCTGAATCTCCACGGGCATGAAGTGCCCGGCGCCGGGAAAATAGCTGCCCACATATACTTCATTTAAATGCACGGGAAGTTCAAGCGCGATAGAGAGTGCTCCGCTGCCATCCATAAAATAAGACCCCAGGCGGCGACTGTCTTCTTCAAAGGGGTCGCCATCATATACATCATACTTCACATTAGACAGCGGCGAGCCATCGGGCAGGCTGGCGCGAATATCGAGGGTTACATTTTGAGTAGTAGAGAAATCGAAGCCATCGGGTACATTAAGGCCAAAATAGCCATCAGTGGGTTCTTCCACGCTTGAGGTAGAATTATCGCAGGCTGTCGCCACGATAAGCAGTACAATAAACAATGCAGTGTAAATAAATGATTTCATAGGGATCAAATATCAAAGTTATGCTTTGATGGTAAATAAAGAGAAGAAATAGAGGCTATGGCTCATGCACTTATAGCTTCTGGTATGTTTTTACTTGCAGTAAAGAAACAGACTCCTGGCCTTAAAAAAAATTGATATTCGATAAACGCTGTTTATTTAGCGACAAAAATAACTCTTGTGAGTATGAAACTGCATTTCCCGGCCGGCCCAAACTTTCTTATACAAACAAGCTGTAAGTCTGTAACACCTTCAGCGATAGCGATAAAAGCGTTTCAAAGGCGCTTCCGGAATGTTTACACTTAAATAATTATTGTTATAAACCTGTAAATTGGTTTTATTGTAGCGGTTGAACATCAGCCGGACTTTTCTTTGAATCACATCAGGACAGATAGCAACGCCTCCGTGGATTGAGTGAAGGCTGCTTACACACCTCAAAAAAGACACTATGAGCACAGTTACCGTTAAAAATCTTTTTAAAATCTTTGGACGCAATACTAAAGATGCCTTCAAAATGATAGAAAAGGGCCATTCCAAAGAAGAAATATTGGAAAAAACAGGCTGTACCGTTGGTATAAATGATGCCAGTTTCGATATAAAGGAAGGAGAGACCTTTGTGGTGATGGGCCTGTCGGGCAGTGGCAAATCTACTGTACTTCGCTGCCTGAACCGCCTGATAGAGCCTACCAGCGGCGAAATTATTATCGACGGGCAGAACATCACGGAAATGAACAAAGAAGACTTGCGTACGCTGCGGCGCAAGCAGCTCTCGATGGTCTTTCAGAATTTCGGGCTCCTGCCGCATCGAAACGTGGTTTCAAACGTGGAATATGGCCTTGAGATTAGTAATGTTGATAAAAAGACCCGCCGAAAAAAAGCTATGGAATCTATTGAGCTGGTGGGGCTTAAAGGCTATGAATTCCAAATGACCTCCGAGCTTAGCGGCGGCATGCAACAGCGCGTAGGCCTGGCCCGGGCGCTGGCCAACGATCCGCGCATTATGCTCATGGATGAAGCCTTTTCGGCGCTCGATCCGCTCATCCGTGCCGATATGCAGGATGAGCTACTGGAGCTTCAGGCCCGCATGAAAAAAACCATCGTTTTTATTACGCACGATCTCGATGAAGCCCTCAAACTCGGCGACCGCATTGCCATCATGAAAGACGGAAGAATTGTTCAGATTGGCACGCCCGAGCAAATTCTGACGGAACCGGCCGACGATTACGTAACCGCATTTGTCCAGAATGTGGACCGCATGAACATCATCACGGCTTCGGCCATCATGAAAAAAGCCGAGGTGATGCGCACCAGCAAAGACGGCCCCTCCGCTGCTCTCAGGAAAATGAAAGAGCTGGGCATTTCTTCTATTTCTGTTATCAATGAAGACCGGGTTTTTCAGGGCATGGTACGCCTTGAAGATGCCAAACGCCTGAGCGAAAGCAAGATAAAAGACCTGAGCGAAATTATACAAAAGGACGTAAAAACTACCACCGAAGACGTGCCGGTACGCAGCCTGCTGGGCGATTCTGTATCCAGTCCGTATCCTATTCCGGTGCTGGACGATGCCGGGCATATTAAGGGCATTGTGAAGCGCGCCTCGGTTATGGCCATGGTGGAGGACTGGGAACCTGCCGAAACGCAGGCGCAGAAGTCTGGCAAAGAACAACACGCCAGCGAACAGCAGCCCTCAGCCACATCCTGAAATATATCTGCCGGGGTTCTTTGAGCACCGGTGGCTTCAAAATTAATTTAATAAGGAGGTTTAATACTTTTATTCATGTTTGGAATTGAAATTGATGTAGGTAGTGTATTTGAAGCTGCCATTAACTGGCTTACCGCAAACTTATCCGGCTTTTTTGACGGCATTCGCATTATTGTAGCCGGCACGGTAGATGGCTTTGAGGCCGTACTCCAATTTATGCCAAGCTGGCTTACAACCCTGATTCTGGCAGGAATTGCCCTTTATGTAGCCGGGCGAGGTGTCGCTATATTTGCGATTGCAGGCTTTTTTCTGATTGATGCTATGGGCCTTTGGATGGAAACAATGAATACGCTGGCGCTTATTTTTACGTCAGTTTTTATCGCCCTGCTGATTGGCCTGCCCATCGGCGTATGGGCTTCCAAAAATGAAGGAGCCGAAAGATACGTGCGGCCTACGCTCGACTTCATGCAAACCATGCCGGCTTTTGTGTATCTGATTCCGGCGGTATTGTTTTTCCAGCTTGGTAAAGTGCCCGGCGCGGTTGCTACGCTTATTTTTGCGATGCCTCCGGCCGTGCGGTTCACAAACCTGGGTATTCGTCAGGTACCGGCCGAGATCAAAGAAGCCGCCACGGCTTTTGGCTCTACGCCACGGCAGCTATTGTTTAAAGTAGAATTGCCCGTTGCTCTGCCCACGATTATGGGCGGTATCAACCAAACTATCATGCTGGCGCTTTCCATGGTTGTGATTGCTTCGCTTATTGGTGCCGGCGGCCTGGGCGATCCCGTGCTGCGCGGCATTACCCAGCTTCGCATTGGCCTTGGCTTTGAAGGGGGCATTGCTATTGTTATTCTTGCCATGTACCTCGACCGCGTAACGCAAGCGCTGGGTGATATTACAGACCCGAAATAATTAAACGTTTTCCTGACATCACATGTTAAGTGTCAGGGAGTAATAAGCTTTTTGTGCTCAATCATTTGATGATCAACTACATAGTCGTGCATTGTTCACAATCTTTTCTAATCACGAATGCCTGTTTCTGAACGATAGAAATATGATGCATTTCGTTTCTTAACATAACCATAACGCTAACTTAAACGGATAATCTAATTATGACAAAACTAAACTCAACTCTCAGCATTTTTTCAATGCTGCTGATTTTCGCTTTCGGCCTCGCCGCTTGTGGCAGCCCCGAACAACCCGGCGACATGGAAAGCAATGAAGAAGAGTCGGCAGATAAAACCGCCCGTCTGGTATATGTGAACTGGGCTGAAGGTATTGCCTACACAAATCTGGCTAAAAACGTGCTGGAAGAAAAAATGGGCTACGAAGTAGAAATTACAACCGCTGATGTAGGTCCGGCCTATACTTCTGTTGCCCAGGGCGACTACGATGCCTTTATGGAAACCTGGCTGCCGGTACTCCAC
>JBMCPG010000220.1:0-4053 GCA_048626035.1 Cyclonatronaceae bacterium | reverse complement strand
ATCGCGCAAGGTCTCGCGCGAAGGGGCTATGGCGGCATCATCTAAGCCGAGCGAATGCTGAATTTTATCTACAATGGCCCGGCCTCCCGGGTGTACGGCCCAATAGCCAAAGGCATCCGGCTGAATGTGGGATTCAAAAAAAGGCTTGAGCAACTCGCCCAGGTTGGCTTCTATGATGTCCGGAATGTAGGTCGAAAGCACCATATCGAAGCCGTTATCGCCGATCGTCCAGGCCATATCGCGCTCGCCCTGTGGCGTGAGGGCGGTATGAAGGCCGCGAATCGCAAAGGCCGGCCGGGTTGGCTCCGGCGCCTTTGCGCTCACCAAAACGCCCGCTCCGCCATCGGCAAACACAGAGGCAGAAATCAGCGAATCGGTATCGGTTTTGCTTTGCAGATGAAGCGTACACAGCTCCACGGCGGCAATCAGCACAACGGCATCGGGATTCTCAGCGGTGATGCTCTCGGCCATCTTGAGCGCCGGGAAGGCCGCATAACAGCCCATAAATCCGATATGATAGCGGCGGGTTTCAGGGCGTAGGCCCAGGTTTCGCACTATAAAATAATCCGGGCCGGGCGCGAAAAAGCCCGTACAGGAAACGGTGATGACGTGGGTAACGTCGGCGGCTTCAAAGTGGGATTCTTCGAGCGTTTTTGCCGCCACATGCACAAACAGCTCTTTGGCTTCATCGGTATAGCGCTGATTGCGCGCGCCGGTGCCGGGGTTCAGAAATCTGCCGCTGCCGTGCTCAAAAAAGATGCCGCTGCCGTTTTCCTCATGCAGCTCCCTTATAACGCTGTGCCGTTTCTCGATGGCAGAGCGGGCATAAATACTATGTAATACACGCTTCAGCGCCGGTCGGTCGGCGATATGATGTTTCATAAAGTCCCGCGCAAAAGGCTGCGTAAAGTAGTTTTCGGGTACGCCGGTAGCAATATGATGGATGTAAGCAGGCATGTGCAGTTAAGTAGAGATAGGAAAATCCGGGAAGAGTTACGTTTTCTTAAACCCGTTGTGGGCCAGAATCGTGCATTGAAAAGCCGCAATACCCTAAAAATTATGAACAGTCCCGGGTGCCCATAAAGCCAGGCACTTGTTGCTTGCCGGCGATATATGCCGTCAGTTTATTTCTAAGCCAGCCGCGCTTGAGCTCCACGTTAAGCTGCTGCTGCGGCGTTGGGCGGATAGAAGGCGAAATATAAAGGGTGATGCCGTCTTGCTCCATCCGCGTATATGCGGCGTCATCTGCGTCTTTGGCCTGTGCGGTGCGGATATTCAGTGCGGTGCCGTTTTCGGCCGGACCTTCTGTCGGGGTTTCGGCGGCCGGTTCAATGATCACCACATCTTCGCCGCGCTCCTGGCGGTCGAGCAATTCAAAAAGGACTTCCGGCGATAAAAAAACAAGCGGTTTGAGTTCGCTAAGGCGGTCTTTACCAGAAGGGGAATTTCCGAAGGAGGCTGCGTCTGAGTCGTTCATAAAATATAGCCTGCTGAGATGCATTGTTAAAAGCGATGATTGCAATTCTTATAATACAAAAGTAGCGCTTCTTTTTAAAAAACAAGTTGGCCGGCAATGTATCTGCAGCCGCTGCCGGTAAGGAATATCGGTTTTACAACTATTTGATACTTCGGGCTTGAACTTCGTTAGTTGTTTATTTTAAATTAATCTAAATTGAACACTGCGTCATCACCCGTTCTTATCATTCAAAAAATCTTTTTATGAAATTTATTAAGCATTTATTTATACTAACTTTAATTGCCTTTATTGCGGCAGGTTGCTCCGAGAGCGAGCGCATAAACATTTATTCGGCCCGCCATTACGATACCGATATCGAGCTTTATGAGCGGTTTACTGAACAAACCGGTATTGAGGTAAACTTAATTGAAGGCGGCAGCGATGAGCTGATTGAACGCATCGATAGTGAAGGCATTAATACGCCGGCCGATATGTTAATTACCGTTGATGCCGGCCGGCTTTGGAGAGCTAAAGAAGCGGGTATTTTCCAGGCGCATGGCTCAGAAATGCTCGATACGGCCATCCCGGAGTATTTGCAGGATCGCGATAATATGTGGGTTGGCTTGTCGAAGCGCGTGCGCGGCATCGTATATCACAGCGAGCGCGTAACACCTGAAGAACTTGCTGGCTACCAGCAGCTTACCGACGAACAGTGGGACGATCGTATTTGCATTCGCTCCTCCAACAATATTTACAATCAGTCGCTGGTTGCTTCTATGATTGAGAGCCGTGGTACAGAGGAAACCCAAACCTGGGCCGAAGGCCTGGTCGCTAATTTTGCGCGTGATCCACAAGGCGGCGATACCGATCAGATTCGCGCTGTTGCGGCAGGGCAGTGCGATATTGCGATAGTAAACCATTATTACCTTGCCCGGCTGATGGCCTCAGACGACGCGGCCGATCAGGAAGTCGCGGAGGCCGTTGGTATGTATTTTCCGCCTGAGGAGCATGGCGGCACGCATGTTAACATCAGTGGAGCCGGAATAACGGCAAATGCGCCCAATAAAGAAAATGCCATCACTTTTCTGGAATTTTTAGTTACCGAAGAGGCGCAGCGTATTTATGCGGTGGCCAATAACGAATTCCCGATTATCGAAGAAATGGAGCTCCCCGAAGTGCTCAGCAGTTTTGGCCGTTTTGAAAGCGATGCCGTGAACGTCTCTTCCTACGGCGAGAACAATCCTGAAGCCATCCGCCTGATGGATCGTGCCGGCTGGAAGTAGAGGCATACGCCGGGCCAATAGTTAATGTTAGAAAGCCTTTTCCGGGACTTGAGGACAAAAACCTGGAAAAGGCTTTTTTTTATGATGGGTCTTCGGCATCGGTGCGGCGTGATTTTGCAATCGAGCGGCTTAAAATGATAACCGGAATGAGGCCAACCAGCACAATCGCCAGCGCGGCCCCCGAAGACTCGGCCAGGCGCTCATCCGAGGCCAGGCGATAGACCTGCACGGCCAGCGTATCAAAATTGAACGGCCGGATAATAAGCGTGGCCGGCAACTCTTTAATAACATCAACGACTACGAGCATCATGGCAGCAAAAAGGCTGCCGGACATCATCGGGACATGGATTTTACGCAGCGTTTTGCCAAAGCTATAGCCCATTCCCCGGGCGGCTTCATCCATATTGGGCGTAATTTTTTTCAGGCTGTTGTCTATGGTGCTGAAGGCAACGGCCAGAAATCGCACAACATACGCAAAAATGAGAGCAAAAATCGTTCCGCTAAGCAGTAAGCCGGTAGAAAAGCCAAAGGTTTCGCGGGCAAAACTATCTACGGCGTTATCGATCCAGCCGAAGGGAATCAGGATACCTACAGCGATAACGGTACCTGGAATTGCGTAGCCCATCGTTCCGATTTTGGTCGCAGATTTGGTAATCACATTAGGCCGGAGTCGGTTTCCGTAGGCCATGATGAGGGCAATAAAAATAGCGACCAGGCTCGCAGTAACCGCCAGAACAAAGGTATTGAAGCTAAATTCGAGGATGCGGGCATCTACGGCCGCGCCGAAATTAGAAACCATCATTTCTATTAAAATGAGCACCGGCAAGGCAAAGCCGAAGACCACCGGGAAAGCGCAAAACGCGGTGCTGCCCCAGGCTTTCCAGCCCGAAAGCTTAAAAAGCGTGAGCTGCTTATAGCGGCCAATAGAGGATTGGCGGGTATCAATTTTATGGCGCGACCAGCGCTCGAGCAGAATCAGGGCGAGAATAAAGAGCATCAGGAAGGCTGAAAGCTGTGCGGCGGCCACCGGCTCGCCCAGCCCGAACCAGGTGCGGTAGATGCCTGTAGTAAACGTCTGCACCCCGAAATAATCGACCGTGCCGAAATCGTTGAGTGTTTCCATGAGCGCCAGGGCCATCCCGGCGGCGATAGAAGGGCGGGCCAGCGGCAGGGCAATCTTGAAGAATCCGGCCGTGGGCGAGCTGCCTAAACTGCGCCCGGCTTCCAGCAGCGAAAGCGATTGTTCGAGAAATGCAGCCCGGGTTAATAAATACACATACGGAAAAAAAACCAGCGACATGAGCAGGATGGCAC
>JBMCPG010000219.1:0-4054 GCA_048626035.1 Cyclonatronaceae bacterium | reverse complement strand
CCCAGCCGGATGCCCTCGCGGATCCTGCCCTGCATCCGGCGGCTATGATGCGGGCCTGCCAGCAGCTTGGGGCGCCGGGAAACCCCGGACTAAAACGTCTTCAGGCTGTGCTGAGTCAGGAGTAATCCTATAAAAAAAGCCGGCAGCTTCCGGGCCTGAACCCTGGAAACGCCGGCTTCTCGTCTGTAGAAAAAACCAAAAAAGCTGGACCGCGCAGTTGCTATTCGTCTAAGTAGGGTCTGATCATATTGAGAGCTTCCCGGGCATCGGATTCGAAACTGCCCTGGAAATCGATGGTCTGCTCTAAGGTTTTCGAAGCGGCTGCAATATGGCCGCCATAAAGCTGTGCGTTTGCTTTAAACCACAAAGCTTTTTCCTGGAGCATAAAGTCATTATGTAATTCGGCCAGTCGAAGAGCGTTTTCGAAACGCTGCTCGGCGGCGGCATAATCTTCGTTATTATAGTAAATGATGCCGGCATTAAGCTGTACCATGGCCGTGCGTTCATCATCGGGGAAATTTTGCAGGAGCTCATCATAAATGCGCAGCGCCTTCTCATCATTGTTTGAAAAAGCGGCAAGCAGGGCCTCATCAAAAAGCTGCGTAAATGCTTCGCTGCTGGCTTCATCGCGAAAAGCATCGATGGATTCAAAATAAAGCACGTCTATAGATGCCAGAGGCGGGGTAATAGCATCAGCGCTGGCCATCGGAGCAGGTTCCGCGCGTTCGCCAAGCGGGCCGGAAACCCGAAGTATATTAACCGATATAACCAGTGCTGCAACCGCAGCAGCGGCAACCATCCAGCTCAAATAGCCGCTGAACCCCGATTTTGCAGGCGGCTCATTTTCCGTTGGCGGGTCTTCGGTATCCGGGCCTGAAAACAGGTGTCCCTTTTTTTGTTCGTGAAGTTTTTTAAGGCTGGCCTCAAGGCGCAGATAATCGAAATAAGCGGGTTGCTCTATCAATTCTTCCCAAAACTGTTCTTCTTCCTGTTCGCTCATCTTGCCATTTACATAAGCGTGAATGGCCTGCTGCATCTGCTCGGAACTCCATGAGCTGCCACCGCCCCGGCGCGGCGTCTCAGATGCATCATATATGTTTATGTCGTTGCTCATTCTTGTATTCTGAAGTGTATTTTTAGCACGTTGTGCTGGCTGCGAAGCCTTTTTGAAGCGTGTAGCCCTGTTGAAGAACATGCGTAACTCAGTACACTGAGTTAATTAAAGCTAAAACCTTACAAAAAAACTTACATTACTTACATTTTATTTTTAATGCACTCCAGCAGCTTTGTATGAATACGATGCCGGCGCGTCCAGATATTGCTGGGCGAGATGTTCAAAGATTTGGCAATATCTATGGCCCGCATATCAGGAAATTTCAGATAATATTCCACAATGCGGCGGGAAATTCCTTTCAGCTGCTGGATACACTGATGCAAGAAGTGCGTCATTTCTTCACTTGTGAGGCGTTCTACGGCCTCGTTTCCGGCTGTATAATAATGCTCTTCAAGCACATAATCAGGCGTTGTGCGGGCTTGTTCTTTCATCATTTTGATATATTCATTCCGCAGCATGGTCAGAATATACCCGCCATAATTGTCTGCTTCAAAGTTGC
The DNA here is from genome assembly GCA_048626035.1 of Cyclonatronaceae bacterium. Taxonomy (GTDB): domain Bacteria; phylum Bacteroidota; class Rhodothermia; order Balneolales; family Cyclonatronaceae; genus Cyclonatronum. The sequence goes on along the minus strand of JBMCPG010000219.1, from coordinate 2,441 downwards.
CTTCCTGCACCAGAGTTACCACACGCAGGAGAACTTCCTGAGTGCAGTCTTCAGCATCCTGGCTGCTGGCCGTAAAGCGTAGTTGTAAATAAGTAACCATCACGGCACGGGCTTTGTGCGACCATTGCTCCACAAGGGCTGGCTTTCCAGAACGTACAGCATGTACAAACGATTCTAATTCCACAGCTCTGATAAGATAAAGTTAGCTTAAATTTAAATTAGTAGTACGGATATGAGAAGCGGCCCGATACCTCCTAAACATATAGCGGAATACTAAAACAGAAACTGCAAAAAGACGTGGAATTCTATTGGCAGCTAAAATAGTAGAAAGGCAGTGGGTGCAACCGGGATAAATTCCCCATTTTTACATAAATATAATACTTTGCGGGTCAGTTTTTTTACATATTCAAATTGCACATTTAAGGTTTAATTCACAAGCCTTGAGCAAAATTTCATTTTATATTTTAATTTCTAACATAAATATTCTAAATTAAAAGCCAGTGTATGGGTCAAACTAAGCGCCATTGCTTTGCTAACGCTGCCGTATTTCTAAACGGTTTTTTCTTTTTATCCGGTTCTACTCCCGGCGCCCGATCTACTCTTAAGTTTTTAATTTTATGCAACTCAGCCCTCATCAATTTCACATTCCCGTTATGGGCATTGGTTTTACTATCGACAGCCCTTTGCGTGTAGCTCATCTTGGCATTAATTCCGTTGTTTCTATTGTAGATGATCTGCTGCTTGAAAAAGTACGCCGGCATTATTGCAAAAAGCTGGAACTCCCCTACAAAAGTATTCCACGCACCGCAGAAGACGGCCGCGCCCGGCGCATCAGCGCTTATCTGGATATAATGCAAGAGCAGGTAGAGCGGCGTTTTGAGGACATCATGGCGCAACCAATGTTCCAGGATAGCGAGAAAGACCGCTATTTTAACTTGCTTCCGCCCGACAGCCCGTTATTCGAGCAATATAAGGAGCTGTATTTCATGAGTGATGATATCACCCGCGCCGTAAAAACCCGGGAGCTGGAGGAACAGATGCGGCCCGGCGAAATCCAGGTGAACATCATGTCTAAAGTAGATGTGCTGCGCCGGGGCGAAGACGGCCTGCCGCTGCCTTCGGAGTTCAGCGACGCCAGCGCAGCCCTGCGCGGGTTTGCTCAAAGCAAAGTGGAAGGGTCAGTAGTGCTTTCGGCGGGCTTCAATCCGCGTTTATACAGCTACTTAGCCGAGTTTGATGATTTTTATCGCCAGCCGGATGGTTCCCGTCCCAAACGCGTAATTCTGAAAGTTAGTGATTTTCGCTCGGCGCTTATTCAAGGGAAATTTTTGGCTAAAAAGGGCATTGAAGTCGCCGAGTTCCGCATTGAATCGGGTATTAACTGCGGCGGACACGCTTTTGCTTCGGAAGGCATCATGCTGCCAAGCGTGCTCGAAGAATTCCGGGATAAACGCGGCGAACTTACCGAGGCGTTTCTCCCGCTTGTGCATCAATATTATGAGCAACATGGGCGCAGCTATCCCGAAGCTGCCGAAGACGTGCAGCCTGCCGTAACGGTGCAAGGCGGCATCGGCACCAGCGGCGAGATGCAGCGCATGCTTGATTATTACGAGGTGGAAAGCACCGGCTGGGGCAGCCCGTTTTTGCTGGTTCCGGAAGCTACCTGCGTAGATGATGAGACCATGAAGCTGCTCAGCGATGCCGGCGAGTCCGAGTTTTATCTGAGTAATGTTTCTCCGCTGGGCGTGCCGTTTAATAACGTGCGGAACTCTAATTCCGAGAAAAATAAACTGGAGCTGATCGAAAAAGGCAAGCCCGGTTCTAAATGTCCGAAAGGCTATCTTTCGTTTAACACTGAGTTTACCGAAGAACCGATTTGCACGGCTTCGAGTCAGTTCCAACTGCTCAAAATTGCCCAGATAAAAGATAGTGATGCCACACCGCAGCGGCAGGAAGAGTTGATTGCCGACGTGCTCAATAAAGATTGCCTCTGCCATAATCTGGGCACCTCTGCTCTCATTCGCCTGGGCGAACTTGCTCCTAAAACCGGAAAACAAGCCGTTTGCCCCGGCCCTAACCTGGCCTGGTTCCGGAAAACCTACTCGCTTAACGAAATGGTGGATCATATTTATGGTCGTCGTCAGGACATGCTTCCAGAAAACCGTCCTCACATGTTTGCCAAGGAAATGACCATGTACGCCGATTATGCCGAAGAAATGATGCGGCAGGCACAGCTCACCGGAGATAAAAAAGAGCTGCGTAAGCTTAATAAGCTGCGCAAAAATCTTGAAGCCGGTATGGATGCCTGCTACGAACTTTCTCAAAAGACGGCCTACGAGCACGAAAACCTGGATTCGCTGCAGCAGACGGTATACGAGCAGCGTAAACGTCTCGACCGCATTTTTGACCTCGATGGCAGCGCAATAGCCAAATAAGCCCGT
>JBMCPG010000218.1:0-4065 GCA_048626035.1 Cyclonatronaceae bacterium | reverse complement strand
TTATCGAGGGCAAAGCGGGCATCATCATAAAACTGCCCGTCGATGTTGGCCAGGGCCGTGAAGCTGCGGTTTTCCCAGGCGTCGATGCCCGTGCCGTAGCCCAGGTTGAAGCGCTGCTGACGCGCCTGTGTAATGGGCCCGCCGGCAATGCTCATGCCCAGCCGGGTGCGGAAACGGTAGTCGCGGCTGTGCCAGTTCAGCCAGGCATCCACGCCGAATTGATGCGCTGCCCGCCGGTTGCCGAAGGTGGCGGTTTGCAGGCGTAGCGCCATATTATGTTCGTAGGGTTCGCCCAGTTCCAGGCGCAGCTCTGCGCCCCAAAGGCTGCCTTCTTCCCAGCGCTGCTGTAAGGGCGTGATTTGCTGCTCCAGGCCCTGATTCAGGTGAAACAGGCGCAAGCCGACTTCCTGGCGGCCGGGATCGAGCCGGCCAAATGCGCCGAGTTCTTTCGACAGGCCGATTTCCTGCTGCGTAATCCCGTAGCGCCGCTGCAGGTTGAAGTGCCAGTAGCCTTCCGGTCCCAGCGCGCGAAACCGGTCTTCCCAGGCCAGGCGGTAATCGGTGCTCATGTTTTCAGAATCGAAGTTTTCGAGGTTGCCGGTGTTGAACCATAGCTCAACGTCCAGCTTTCGCGTATCGAACAGGTAGCTGCCGCGAAACTGATATCCGGCGCGGATGCCGGCGTTCTCTCCATACCACAGCGCCGGACGCACGCCGGCCTGATAGGTCTCCCACTCTGGCTCCGGCACATCAAAATGGGTGAGGCCCAGCGGGGCGGGCCAGCGGTTGTCGAGACGGTCGGTGTCGGCAAGGCGCAAACTGGGATCCAGCTCGGCGGAGCTCAGCTCTGCCTCCCGCGCCGGAATGGTGATGCTATAGGTACGATGGGTCCATGCCCAGGAATCCAGCACGCGCCGGCTGTCGTAGCGGCCGTCTTCTTCGGGCTTGGCACCAAGCTGCCGCTGCGTGGGGATATGCAGCATTTCGGTGTGGCCGTCCTCATAGCGCAGCAGTAAATCAACGGGCATGTGGAGGCCGCCTTTTTTCTGAAGATCTATTTCGATGATGCTATCATTGCTGGCTACCCGGCCAATGGCCATATCGGCCGTGCGGGTGCTGTAGAGCATTTCATCAAAGTACCACTTGAGCTGCAGGCCGCTTTCCTGCTCGGCGATGCGCTGGAAGTCGGTAGGCGTAGCGTGCTTTCCGCTCCATTCGGCGAAGTAGCGCCGGAGTGTGCGCTTCAGGGCGTCTTCACCAATAATGTACTCAAGTTGGTGCAGAAACAGCGCGCCTTTCCGGTATGAGGCCATTACGTAGGCGGCGTTGGTGCGGAAGCGGTCGGCTTGCTGGCCCATCGGCTCTTCCAGCCCGTCGTAAACTAAGCGCAGATAGCTCATGTAGCTGCTTTCGTGTTTGCGGCCCTGCAACTCAAAGAGATGATGCATGGTGAGCTCGCTCATATACACCGTAAAGCCTTCATCCATCCAATGATGCAGGCTTTCGTTGGTGGCCACCCGCGTATGAAACCACATGTGGACGAGCTCATGCACGGTTACGCCTACCAGACTGAAGAGCCCGCGATGACCGGTGATGAGCGTGCCCATGGGATATTCCATGCCGCCGTCGCCGCCCTGTATCACCGTAAATTGCTCGTAAGGATACTCACCGATATATTCATTCATGAAGCTGAAGGCTTCGGCGGTGAGCTCGGGCAGCAGTTCCCAAAATTGAGTTTCCGGCCGCTCTACGTATAAAAAATGAAGCCGCGGGCCGTTGTCCGGCTCATGAATGACGTGCGTGAATTTATCGTCGGCGCCCCAGAAAAAGTCGATCACATCGGGGGCATAAAAATGCCAGGTCAGCTCGTCGCCCTCGGGCAGATTCAGCGGCTCGTCGGGGTTTTCGTAGCCGTGCCCGACTTCCTGCGGATTTTGCAAATAGCCGGTCGCGCCCAGGGTATAATCTTTGTCTATGGTGATGCGCACGTCAAAATCTCCGAATACGGCATGAAACTCCCGGGCCACGTATGGATCGGTATGCCAGCCGTCCTGATCATATTCGGCTACTTTCGGATACCATTGCGACATGGAATAGCGAATATCTTCGTGGTTGTCGCGGCCGGTGCGGCGGATCTGAAGCGGCACCTGCGCCTGAAATTCCATCTCGAACATCACTTCTTCGCCGGGCGGAATCGGGCGGGCCAGTTCTACGATGAGCACCGTTTCCTGCACTTCATACGATACCGGAATGCCGTTTTGCGTGAGCGATTCCACGTTTTGATAGCCGATCTCTTCCTGGGTGAGCTGCAAAATCCGGTCGCGCACCCGGCGGTCGGGATCTACCAGGCTGCGCGAGCGCACGTCCATCATGCTGCCCGGCTGAAAGGCGTTGTAGTACAAATGATAATAAAAGCGCGTGAGGGTATCGGGCGAGGCATTATGATAGCGCACCCGCTGCTGGCCGCGCATGATGTTGGTATCCACATCCAGGTGGATATCCATATCGTAGGCAACGCGCTGCTGCCAGTCGGCCTGCTGGGCGTGAACGGCGGGCGAAAAAGCCATCATCATACAAAAAATGAAGGCGGCTGAAATCATACATCGGGCGAACGTGATCGTAGCAGATAAAATCATGGAGAATTGAATGCAGTTTGTTTACGTATGATGCGGGCCGGATGAAAGCCCGGATTTTTGATGGCGCTTTATTTCTCGAAGGCCAGGCCAATCCATTCGTTTTCCTGGCGCTTTTCCAGAAATTTCAGCGTGCCATAGGCCGGATGCCGGCGGATGATTTGCTCGTCGGATTCCAGCAGGCCGGAAAGCAGCAGCCGCCCGCCGGGCCGGAGTAGCGCGCAAAGCCGCTCGCCCAGGTCTTCCAGAATATTCCGGTTGATGTTGACCAGCACCACATCATATTTTTCCCCGGAGTCTTCGGGAATGACTTCCGCCCCGCCATGATGAATTTCCAGCGCGTCGGCGGTTTCGTTCAGCAGGGCGTTTTCGCGGGCGTTGAGGTAGCTCCATTCGTCGATATCGAAGGCAAAAGCCGATTCCGCGCCCAGCTTGAGGGCGGCAATACTGAGGATGCCGGTTCCGGCCCCGGCGTCCATCACCCGGCTTCCTTTTTCGATATAATCGGGCAGCAGCCGCAGCATGATGCGGGTGGTTTCGTGATAACCGGTGCCAAAGGACATCTTGGGATCGATCTCCAGGGTGATGAGATCCGGGTCGGGTTCCTGCGTCTGCGCCGCCCAGCTTGGCCGGATATGGAAGCGGCCGACGGTCATAGGTTGTATGGTGGCTTCCCAGGCTTCGTTCCAGTTTTTCTGCTCGTCGAGCCGGGATTCGGAGCGGACGTGCGCGCCTTTGCCGATGCCGATCAGGTAGTGCTCGAGCTGCTCGCGGTGCACGTCATTAAACGACTTCTCAGGAATCCAGGCGATGATGTGATCCTCATGCTGGTCAAATCCTTCGAACTCCATTTCGTCGAGCTCGGCAATCAGGAATTCCTGATAATCGGCCGGGATTTCAATTTCAAGCTGAATGTAGGACAAAAGAATAAATCTTAAGGGTGAGGGCCTTAGCGGCTGAATTTCTTTTTGACGGCTTTGCGCGATAGATCAGGCTTGGGTTTTTGCGCCGCGCGGAGGCCAAATATTGCCGGTATTTTATCGACAGGCGGGGTTTTCTGATGCTTCCATTCGGAGATCAGCCGCATTTTGATGTACTGATCGGGCAGCGTGAGGTTGGCGGCGATGCTGAGCTGCGTGGCGTTGCCGAGCGTATCCAGTGCGGCGCGGTAGGTTTCCAGGTTTCGGTGCGGCGTTTCCATAAACAGCTGGGTATAGCCGGTTTCGGCCGATTGCTGCTCCAGCTCGCTCAGGCGCTCGGCGCGGGCCGTGGGCTTAACCGGCAGGTAACCGTGAAAACTGAACTGCTGCCCGCCCAGCCCGGAGCCCATCAGCGCCAGAATGGGCGAAGAAGGCCCGGTGAAAGGCTGTACGGGAATATCAAAATGATGGGCCTGTGCCACGAGTCCGGCGCCGGGATCGGCCACGCCGGG
>JBMCPG010000217.1:0-4073 GCA_048626035.1 Cyclonatronaceae bacterium | reverse complement strand
TGTTTGAAACCTACCACGCAGCAACCCTGCGAACGGAGCTGAAGCCGCTGTTCGAGTCGTTGTATATCCTGGCTGAATGTCTCGCTGAGCCGGGGCGCATCGTCTGCAGGCTGTGCCGGGGTGCTGAAATATGTCTTAAGCGATTGAAGCAGCGCCGCCCGCCGCGCATCATCTTTTGTGATGCTGTAGTAAATCCATGTGCCCTGCCGGTGATCGGCCACGAGCTGAGCTTTTTTGAGCTGGGCAAGGCCACGGGATATTTTATACTGCGGCAGATCGAGCGCATCGGAAAGCTCACATACGCAAAGTTGATGGCCCTGCATCAGCATATAAAGCAGGCGTATGCGAACAGCATCGGATAAAGCTTTAAAAACGCAAACTTCAGCAAACAAAACGGTTTAAATTTGGTTTTGAAAAATGAATACTCCCAACGGAAACAGGATACGGCTTCGTATTTAAATATGCAAGTTTACGCATGTGTAGGAATTAGCGCTTGAGGGCTTTATTCACCTGCTTCAATACTTCTATACGAGCGTATTTTTTGTCTTCGGCCGGCACCAGATGCCAGGGCGCATATTCGGTATGGGTATGCTCGACCATATCATTGACGGCCTGCTGATATTCGTCCCATTTTTCGCGGTTGCGCCAGTCTTCGTCGGTGAGCTTGTGCTGCTTATGCTCGGTCTGCTCGCGTTTCCGAAACCGGTTGAGCTGCTCCTCCTTGCTTATTTGCAGCCAAAACTTAAGCACCCGTGCCCCGGACTCATGCAACTGCCGCTCAAAATGATTGATTTCCCCGTAGGCCCGCTTCCATTCGTCCTCTTCGGCAAAGCCCTCCACCCGCTCCACCAGCACGCGGCCGTACCAGGAGCGATCATAAATGGTGATGAATCCTGCGCGCGGAATCTGCATCCAGAAGCGCCACAAATAATGCCGCGCTTTTTCGCGCCGGGTAGGTGCGGCGATTTGAATAACACGATATAGCCGGGCATCGAGACATCGAATTAAGCGCCGTATAGCCCCGCCCTTGCCGGCGGCATCAGAACCCTCTAAAACAATAACCAGCGATTCCTTGCGCTGATGCGCTTTCCAGGCGCGGATGTAGAGCTTTTCCCAGTATTTTTGCATTTTTTTATTGTACTTCTTGCGCTTCAGGGACTTGCTTAAATCCATATTTCCGATATGATCGGCGGCTGCGGGCCGTACGTTTTTTCCGTTGATGGCGCGGGTATCCGGGCCGCCGCGCTGCAGGTACTGCCCGAAGGACTCGCTTAAGAGCTGCATCACCGTTACGTCGCACTGCCGGGCATCGGAGGCATCCACGGCGTGCCAGGGCGCATGGGGCGTGGAAGTCGCATGCAGGGCTTTTTCCACGGCTTCGGTTTTCTCGCGGTAGCTGTAGGCCGGCCGCCAGTCGTCCATGGTTACCTGCCAGGTGTCTTCCGGGCGATTATTGGTGTTTTTCTGTTTATTCAGCTTTTTGTCGGTTTCTTCCAGGTGCAGCCAGATTTTAATGATGAGCGCGCCATCGACGGCAAGCAGCTCCTCCATTTCGGCGATGGATTTCAGGCGCTGCTGGAATCGGGGCACATCATCGCGGCCGTGCAAATAATGCAGGTAGGGCTGGGTGTACCATCCGCCCGCAAACAAGCCGGTGGTGCCGCGGCCGGGCATTTGCCGCCAGTATTTCCAGAAAAAGGGGCGGTCGGCCTCTTCATCAGAATCGGGCCGCTGCACGTGGGTTTCGATAAAGCGGGTATCCATCCATTCGTTGAGCAGATTCAGGATACGCGAATAACCGGAGGTCTGCCCGCCCGAAAGCAGGATAATGACCGGTATGCCGGCATCGCGCAGGGCAAACTGAAGGCTGAGCAAGCGGCTGCGTCCACGCTCAACAGCATCATTATAAGCGCTTTTATCCCGTACATCATCAGAAATGGAATAAAGAAAAGACTGCATAGAAATAATTTTTTAGAATGGAATAGAAACGGTGTGGCCAACCCGCATATCATCATAACATATTATACCGCAAATAGCTAAGCGGCCCGGCCGGGCGTTTTGGCAGACCTGTGTACAAATGTAAATTTGCGCAGACAGCGGCTTCAGGAGGCATTGGCTAAAGCAAAAAGAAATCATTATAATAAATAGTAACCGATTTGCCATCCAATTACTGCATACTATTCCGGTACATTCACTAAATATTGCTTTATTTTGAATCCTATTCTGTATTTCCTGCGCGACATCAGCAAAACGGGCGCGGTTGCACCAAGCTCTAAGTTCTTAGCCAACGATATTGTTCAATATCTGAAGTTACAGATTAATTCAGCCAACCGGCCGCTGCGTATTCTGGAACTGGGGCCGGGAACGGGTACGCTCACCAAGGCTATCATGAAGGCGCTGCGGCCGCAGGACAGCCTGGAGCTGGTGGAAATAAATCCTCATTTTTGCCGCATGCTGCGCCGTAAGTTTAAGGATGAGGGCATCCGGGTGCATTATGAGGATGTGCTGGAATTCCAGCCGGACATGCGCTACGATTATGTGTTTTCGAGCATACCGTATGAAAGCATTCCGGAAGAGGTTTCGGAGCAGATCTGGCGCAAAAAGATGGAGCTCTGCACCCCGGAAGGCATGATTTCCTACTACAAATACCTGAATATTAATCGCTTTCGCTGTAAATACGAAAAGCAAATGGTGAAGGAATTTTGCGTAGATAAAAAATTGGTGTTTCTGAATCTGCCTCCGGCACAACTGTTTACCTTAAAAATGCGTGATGCCGGGCTCCGGAAACCCGAAGCCGCGCCCGCGTCTTACAGCAGTGTTAATAAAGAAGACCATTTTAAAAAGCCTTCGCCCGAAAAAAAGGTGCGCGTAGCCGGGTAGGTAAAGCATTCATAATAAGCAAAAACGGCTTATTTAAGAGGAAAGCAGACGATTCAGGATTTGACGAGCACGACCTGCTGATCATCCTGGCGGACGGCTTCGTTGAGCATCCTTCTGAAATCATCGTAGTGCGCGGCGTCTATTTGGGCTTCGTTCAGCCGCAGCTCCCGGCGAAAAATGAGGCGATGCCCGGCTTCATCGTAGGCCACACGGCTGCTGAAATGCCCGAATGCATACATCATAGAAACCGGTTGCGGCAAGGCTTCGGGCACAAATCCATCCGGCAGTTCCCAATGGATTTCGTCGGTATCGAAATAGGGATACGACAGGTAGATATCGGCGCTGCGGCTGGGGTTTTCCTCTACCTGATATCGCCGGCGCTGCATCAGATTCGGATTGAAAAACATGCGGTTTCCCATCACCCTGCCATAGCGCGGCAGCCGGAGCTCCAGGGATAGTCCGGCCTCGCCGGCGGCCAGAGTATCGGAACTAAAACTGTAGTGCTCAATCGCAAAGTCGGACGTGCGGACGTGGGCATCCAGGAAGCTGTGCTGCTCCCGCGGCCTCATGCCTCGTTCGGCGGCCCGGATGGGTTCGTGCTGTGCGCCGCCATACAAGGTTTGTACTTTCGCGCTTGCTTCTCCGCTTTCGGAAAGCTGCACTTCTGCCCTGCGGTGCTGCGTGTTGTCATCGGCGGTAAGCGCCGGCGTTCGGGTGAGCCGGCCGCCGCTTTCATTGAACATCAGCACGTGTTTCCCGGCGTTTCCGAGCCCGATGTAATTGGCGGCAAAGGTGTTGCTGGTGGCCTCTACCCAGAGAGAATCGCTCTGGGTTTCATCCGGCGCGGGCGGCACGCATAAAATCACGTGATTAAAGGGTTGATGCGGAAGTTCAGGATTGATATCATCGCCCGGATTTCCACTGCGTATGAGGGCGGGAACAGATTCGACGCCAACAATTTGGAGCATAGCGTAGAGATAATTGGTCAATGCTTTGCAATCGCCATAGCGCGTGCGGCGGGTCTGTTCGGCGGTTTCGGTCTGCAGGCCGCCGATGCCCAGCTGAATACTGACATAGCGCGTGTTTTCCTGTAAATACTGATACAGCACGTCACAATTTCCCGCCGGTCTTCCAGGCCTTCGGTGAGCGCCTGAATCTGCTGCTCAAATTCGGGGGACAGGCTGTCCCGGCCC
>JBMCPG010000216.1:0-4107 GCA_048626035.1 Cyclonatronaceae bacterium | reverse complement strand
GAGGGCGTTGTGCGTACGCTCGGAAACCTCGAAGAGGCCCCGGAAGACACCCCGCTGGCCGATCTGAACATAGAGGTCGGAAACGTAGATTTATGGTTTTTGCCACTTATTCTTCAAAATATTTTTACCGATGCCGGCGGGCAGGGAAGCGGCAGCGGGCAGCTGCAGGTCTTGCGCGACGGCGATATCCGCTACGACTCCGATTTTGAAGTCCGCAACGGGCGGCTTCGGCCGGTATTTCTGGATGCCCCGCTTCAGGTAAACGGCGACTTGAGCATTGATAGCGAAAACGGGGCCATTTTTAACGATATGCCCGTAAGCGACGGGCGGGACGGCAGCGGAACCCTGAGCGGACAGGTCGATTTTGGCATCGGCCAATCGGAAACGCTCTTCGATCTGCAGCTTGCCATGGAAAACCTGCGCTTCATGGACAACAGCGACGGCCCCGATATGCCCTTCTTCGGCACGGGCATTGGCAGCGGCACCGTAGAACTTACCGGAAGCAGCAACGCGCCCTACATCAGCACGCCCTCGCCGGTGCGCATGGCATCCAGCTCAAATATGTCGATTCCTCTCGATACCGAAGAAAGTGTAGAAAGCGGCGGCCGATTTATTCAGTTTGTAGACAGCTTTGACCAAAGCTATGAAGACCTGTATTCCGGTGATTTTACCAATTCCCAAAACGGCGAGGAAGAAGAGGAAGTGGATTTAACCTTCATGGAAAAATTCGAGTTTGACCTGCGTTTTGAGTCTGATGAAGCCATGTCGGTACGCCTTATTTTTGATGAAGTTACCTCAGAAGTGCTTTCAGCCCGCGGCACCGGGCGTATCCGCTTATCGCTACAGGATGAAGTGTTCCAGGTGTTTGGTGAGTTTGATGTTGAGGGCGGAGATTATCTGTTTGTAGGCGGCGATTTATTTGCCCGGCAGTTTGACATCCAGGAAGGCGGGACCATTAGCTGGGAGGGCGATCCGGTAAATGCCAATATCGACGTTTCGGCCGCTTACCGTGCCCGCCCCGATGTGAACCAATTGCGCGGCACGGCCGGCCCCGATGCTACGCCGGTGCGCGTGCCCGTAGATCTCATCCTGAATATAAGCGGCACGCTCGAAAGCATAGAGAACGAATTCTATTTCGAATTTCCCAGCGGCACGGACGTTAGCCAAACGGCTACAATTGCGGCTACGCTCAACAGCGAAGATACCAAGCTACTTCAGGCGACCAGCATTCTGCTTACCGGCAACTTTGTGCCCGTAGATACCGGCCTCAACGATTTATTTACCAGCCAGATCGGCGCACAGGGGCTGGGAACGCTGCTTTCATCTCAAATCAGCAGTTTGCTCAACTCCAACATCAGCAACCTGGATATTAACCTGAACATGACCGGCTTCGACGAGGCCGACCTCGGTATCGCCCTGTATTTATTTGACGACCGCCTCACCCTGCGCCGCGAAGTCAGAGTTACCGGGCCGAACTCCAACATTGGCGATTTCGACGTAACCTACCGCATCAACGAGTACTTATCGCTGGAGGCGTTTCACCGGCGGGAATCGTTGCTGCCTTCTGCCGTTTCGGTAGGGCAGGCCCAAACCGATGAAAGCTACGGGGCCGGTATCGAGGCCAGGGTACAATTTAATACCTGGGGCGAGTTCGGGCAGCGGCTCATCCATCCGTTCCGCAGAAATAGCAAGCCTGAAGACGAGGCCGAAACCGATTCGGAATCTGAAGAAGAATCCGAAAACGAAAGCAGCGGTGTGGCCCGGCAGGACCGTTCCCGGCCATAGCTTTGAGGAATTTTTCCGGCCACAAATGGCTTCTATTGCAAGAACCTATTCAATATTTAAAGATTATCCGGCAGTTTTGCCACACCCATGGGAAAAAAGAAAAACAGAAAAAAAACGCCGAAAAACGCAGCAAAGAAGACGGCTAAAAAACCAAAGCATAAAAATAAGCCCGGCGTAAAAGTGCAAGAGCGCTTTATTAAAGACTTTTTGGCGCATCATGCCGATTATAACGTGCCGGAAGAGTTAATTGTAAGCACCATCAAATATACCGGAGGCCAGGAGCAAGACGCGCGCCAGGCGCTCCACCATCTGGAAGAACGAGGAATCATTATTAAAAACAAAAAATCAGAAATTCAGCTACATACCCCGGCGAAAGCCGATAACACCCGGAAGCCATCACCCGATGCAAAAACCAACCCCGCCGGCGAAGGACAGACCGGGCCGATTTCTATCAATCGGTTTGGTACGGGTTTCGTTACTTTGGAGGGCTACGACGAAGATATCCGCATTCCCGGCAAAAAACTGGGCGTGGCGCTCAATAAAGACCGCGTGCGCATTAAAGTGCAGCAGAGCGGGCGTGGCGGGCGGCTGGAAGGCCGCGTGCTGGAAGTCCTGGAACGGGGCAAAAAGTTTTATGTAGGCACGTTCAAAAAACAGGGTAAAAATTCTTTTGTGATTGAGCCGGATGAGAAATCGGCGCACGTAGATTTTTTCGTGTCTCCGGAGCGTACTGGCACGGCGCGGCCCAACGATAAAGTAACCTTCCGATTGCTTGAATGGACGCACCCCCGGGCACTGCCGGAAGCCGAAATCACCGAAATACTGGGCAAAAAAGGCAGCAATAAAGCCGAAGTACTTTCCATTCTGGCCGAAAACGACATGCGCAGCGGCTTCGATCCGGAGGTGGAAGCCATGTGTGATAAGATCCCCGAACAGCCTTCCGAGGCCGATATTTCCCGGCGTAAAGACCTGCGCGACGAACTCATTTTTACCATCGACCCCGATGATGCCAAAGATTTTGATGATGCCCTGAGCATCAAAATGCTGGATAACGGCAACTATTATTTAGGCGTGCATATCGCCGACGTAACCCATTACATCCCCTCCGGAAACGCGCTCGATGCTTCGGCCGTGGAGCGCGGCACCAGTGTATATTTGGTGGACCGCGTTATTCCCATGCTGCCCGAAAAGTTAAGTAACGGCGTGTGCAGCCTGCGCCCGGACGAGGACAAAATGACCTACAGCTGCTTCATGGAGCTCACGCCCGGCGGCGAAGTGGTAAACTACAGCATCGAAGAAACGGCCATCCGCTCCTCGCACCGCCTCACCTACGAGCAGGCCCAGGAAATTATTGAAGGCAAGCCGCACGACACGCTTTCCGGGCCCATCAAACTTTTGGTAACACTTACCGACCGGCTCACCGAAAAACGTTTTGAAGAAAACGCGATTGATTTCAACAATCCCGAGCCTAAGTTTATTCTGGATGAAGACGGCGTGCCGGTAGAAGTGGTGCTCAAAAAGCGTATCAAAGCGCACCGGCTTATCGAAGAATGCATGCTGGCGGCCAACCGCACCGTAGCCGAACATGTGGAACAACTGCGCAAACAGTCGGGTAAAAACCGCAGCGAAGACCTCTACCCGTTTTTCTACCGCATCCACGCGCAGCCCGATCTGGAGCGCCTGGAGCAAGTTGCCGATACAGTTAAAGTAGCCGGCATTGATTTTAAGGTAAACAAGCGCGATATCGACGCGAAAGCCATCAACAACCTGCTGAAACAGGTGCAGGGAAAAAGCATGGAATATACCGTAAACGATTTGCTGCTGCGCTCGATGGCCAAAGCCGAGTATTCGCCCAAAAATATCGGGCATTTCGGGCTGGGTTTCGATCATTATGCACACTTTACCTCCCCGATTCGCCGCTACCCCGATATGCTGGTTCACCGGTTGCTGAAATCCTACGGGAACAACCAAAACTCCTATACGTTCAAAGACCTGCTCAAATACGGCGAACACTGCAGCGAGCGCGAGCGGGCTGCCGTAACGGCCGAGCGCGATTCCATCAAGCTCAAACAAGTGGAGTATATGTCCACCCGGCTGGGGGATGTATTCGAAGGCGTAGTGAGCGGCGTTACCGAAAAAGGCATGTATGTGCTGCTCAACGATATTTATTGCGAAGGCATGATTGCTATGGCAAATCTTACCGACGATTACTACATTTTCGATAAACAGCGGCATTGCCTTACCGGCCGCCATCATGGTAAAACCTACATGCTCGGCAAAAAACTGAAGGTAAAAGCCGTTAATACCAATGCTGAACTCCGG
>JBMCPG010000215.1:0-4114 GCA_048626035.1 Cyclonatronaceae bacterium | reverse complement strand
CGGCGTGCTTGAGCAGATGATCGGGGTGTACGATACGGGCATCAGCATGTTTATCGTGCCGCCCTCGGTGAATTACGCGCTCGGCCGCTCACGGCTGCGCATGCTGGGCCCGCAGCCCGTCATCGAAAAAGAGCTGGCCTTCAACCGGAAATGGAATCGGTTTCTGAAACGCAGTCTGGACGTGGTAGTCAGCCTGCCGCTGCTGCTGCTTTTATTACCGGTGATGCTCCCGCTGCACATACTCAGCCGCCGCCACTATACCTGGTTTTCCTTCCGCGGCTCCAACGATATGCCTTTTGAGCTGGGTTTGATGCAGCCTTATGACAGCCTCATGAACCGGCTGCTCAACTTCGGCATTCTGCTTTGGTTCGTGCTGCTGGGGCGGTTCAGTCTTGTCGGAGCGGCGCTGTTTCCACGAAAAAAACGCCGTAATGCGGCTTATAAACAAGGCCTTACCGGCGTGGAGCAACTTTTTGATGAGGCCGACGGAACCGAGACTACTCCCCGCGAAGAAGAAGTGTATTATCTTCAAAACTACACCATCTGGATGGATATCAGCCTGCTGTTTCAAACATTATGGAAGCGGAAAACGACGGTACGGCCTTATTTGGAAAGCTAAAAAGACAAGGTTTAAGACATTAATATGATGTTATATAAGGTAGTTATTAATCTTTTTATGATGTATTTTTTTCAGCTTTTATGACGACTACAGGCAAGCCGGAATGCAGGGCGTGCCATGCCTTATTCTTTTTTATTCCTCTACTTTTATGAAGATGCCAAAATTCTGCTACCTGCTCATTATGTTAACAACCGTAATCGTATTTGCGCCTTCATTAGCGGCGCAAACGGCCGGTGATGCAGCTATGTACCGCGTGGAAACCAGCGACGGCAGCATCTTCGTTGGAGAACTGATTTCAGAAAATGAAGATAGCATCGTGCTCCGCACCGAAAGCGCGGGTGAAATCACAATCCGCCGGGAAAGTATCATCAGCATGACTGAGCTTAATGCTTCGCGTGTGCGCAATGATACATACTGGTACGAAAACCCGAATCCGACCCGCTATCTGCTTACCTCGAACAGCCTCGGGCTCCAAAAAGGTCAGGGATATTATCAAAATACCTGGGTTTTTCTGAACAGCCTGAGCTATGGCGTAAGCGATCGGTTTTCGCTTGGCGTTGGCACGGTACCTTTATTTTTCTTTGGTGGCGCGGCTACCCCGGTATGGCTAAACTCACAGCTTTCGGCACCTGTCGGGGATAGCAACATACATCTTTCGGCCGGGGCTATTATTGGCGGAATCGCAGGAGGAGGCGAAGGTACGGCCGGAGGCATTTTTTACGGGGCCGGAACGTATGGAACTACCGATAAAAACCTTACCATCGGCCTTGGATATGATGGGAGCATTAGCAGCACGCCCGTACTCAATATCGGGAGCATGTTCCGGATAGCACAAAAGGGCTATATTATTACAGAAAGCTACTTTTTCCCGGGTACGGACGTAAATGGCCTGGTTTCGGCAGGCTACCGATATGCCGCCGAAACCGCCTCCGTGGATTTCGCACTGCTGCGCCCGCTGGAAGATACGGGCCCGTTTATCGGCATTCCCTGGCTGGGCATCACGCTACCTTTTGGAAAATAGTCGTACTGTTAAGATGCCTGCATCTTAACAGCCCGCTGTCTTTCTACACCATTGTTTTTTATATGGATGTTTTTATAGACGTTCAGCGGATTTTGCTTTAATGCTCATTCAGCGCTTGGTGTAGAATCTCCTTGCACGACGTCTTAGCCCTTGCTCCAAATAAGTTTCTCTTACCTTTTGTGCGGACAAAAGGTAACCCAAAACCACCGGCTGGAGAAAAAAGGCCGGTTTCTCTGGTGCTACATTTGTGGCCCGTGGCTAAATGGTAAATTTTGAATGGTGAATTATTTTGACCTCTGACCTCTGACTTCTGGCCACTGATATACAATCCGCTATAACAAACTGCGAAGGTTGAGATATTCAGACAGAAGCTGCAGCCCCCCGCCTCGGGCAAAAGCTGCGGCACAGCCTGATTTCCGGCGCTAACGTATGCTCTGCTCTTTTGGGATTGCTCAAAATCAGCGCTTAAATAAAAGAAGATATCGGGCTATTTTAAAGGCCTGATACCCCATCACCTTTCGAGCATTTGTGAAATATGGTTGAAACTGATAGTTGTTTACAATCGATTCGACTACACCGTTTATATGATGATCTGGCCGCGCGGCTTAATGAGCTTCGTGAAGAATCCCCGCGCGTGGCGGCTTCCCGCCGGATGGTGGAGGTCGCATTGAGCGATGGCCGGGCCTATTATGGCATCAATACCGGCTTTGGCGGCCTGGCAAGCAAGCGTATTCCGGATACCGACTTGGCGCAATTGCAGCAAAATTTGCTGCTTTCCCATGCGGTCGGGGTGGGCGATCCGGTTCCGAAAGCCATCACACGGCTGATGCTGCAGCTTAAAATCCATGCGCTGGGCCAGGGTTATTCCGGCGTTTCGGAAGCAACGTTTCAGCTGTTGCTGGCCTTTGCGGAGCATGATCTGATTCCCGTCGTGCCTTCAAAAGGCAGTCTGGGCGCGTCCGGCGACCTGGCCCCGCTGGCCCATCTGGCCCTGCCGCTGATCGGCTACGGGCATTTCTGGGATGAATATGAAGAGAAACAACTTCCGGCCGCCGAAGTGCTTCAACAATATGATTTGCAGCCGGTTGCGCTTCAGGCCAAGGACGGACTTTCGCTTATTAACGGCACGCAGCTGATGTCGGCTTATGGCGCCTTCATTCTGGAAAAAAGTATTCATCTTTTAAAAACCGCCGATATTCTGGCGACCACCAGCCTGGAGGCGCTTCAGGGCAGCATCACCCCGTTTGATGCGCGCATTCAGCAGCTTCGCCGCCATCCCGGGCAGAAAGCTGTAGCCGAAAACATTCGGCGTATGCTCTCTGACAGCCAGATTCTGGAATCCCATCGAAATTGTGGCAAAGTGCAGGATCCATACAGTCTGCGATGCGTGCCGCAGGTGCACGGAGCCAGCCGCGATGCTCTCAACCATGCCCGGCAGGTGATTGAAACCGAGCTGAACAGCGTAAATGATAATCCGCTGGTGTTTGAAAACGGTGATATTGTGAGCGGCGGCAATTTTCATGGGCAGCCGCTGGCTCTGGCGCTGGATTATGCCGCCATCGCGCTGGCCGAAATAGGCAGCATCGCCGAGCGCCGCATTTATCTGCTGCTGGAAGGCCACGACGGCCTGCCCAAACTGCTCATGCAAGACACCGGCATCAATTCGGGCTTCATGATTCCGCAATACACGGCCGCCGCGCTGGTTTCAGAAAATAAAGTGCTGTGCCATCCCGCCTCCGTAGATTCCATTCCTTCGAGTCTCGGGCAGGAAGACCATGTGAGCATGGGCAGCATCAGCGCAACGAAATTACTGCAGGTGTTTCGCAATGTGGAGCATATTCTGAGCATCGAACTTTTAGCCGCCGCTCAGGCGCTGGATTATCGCAAACCGCTGCGCCCGGGCCGGGGCGTGGAAATTTTCCATGAATACGTGCGCCGCCATATTCCGCATGCCGAGCAGGATATCTATTTCAAAACGTACATGGAGGAAAGCCTGCGCCTGATTCAGCAGGACAGCGCGGCCTATTTGCATCAGATTGGCGAAACAGTAGGAGAACTTGTGTGATGGCATCGCGGCCTTTTATTCCCGCCAAGTCGAATCAACTGGTGATCAGCTTTTTCAAGTACTTTACCCGCTTTCTGGCCGGGCGGCTGTTTCATGCGGTGCATTTCGAGGATGCTTATCATACCCGGAGCGCTGAAAAAACCACGCTGTATTTTGGAAATCATAACGCCTGGTGGGATGCGCTCACGCCGCTTTTGCTGAATGAATACGTGCTCAAGCAGAAGCCGCGCGCGGTCATGGAATGGCAGCAGGTGCACGATTATCCGTTTTTCCGGCGTTTTGGCTGCTTCTCGATTGATCGTGATGATCCGCGTTCGGCCCTGAAATCCCTCAAGTACGGCATCGACTGGCTGAACGGCACGCCCGGCGCGAGCCTGTATTTTTATCCCGAAGGCCGCATCACCAACCC
>JBMCPG010000214.1:0-4160 GCA_048626035.1 Cyclonatronaceae bacterium | reverse complement strand
AAACAGATGCACCTCCGTGCCATCTTCGGTGTGCCCGAACGTTTCCCGGGTGATGTTCGCGGAGCCGTCCGGTTCCGGCGAATCGGCGCACCCGGCTCCCATAAGCACAGCTATAAGCATTAATAATAACCGATTTTTATATCCGGTGATGCCACGAAGTTTCAGGAATTTGTGCATAGCGAATCCATTAAATTTTTTACGTGTTATAATTACACTTATCGGTGGATTCAATATAAAAATAAATGTCTGATTTCAGCTGTCGCAGTTGGGCGGGATGAAATGTTGGATGGGTATTTTGGTTTTTGGGTTATTTTTGACCGCTAATTGCCACCCGCCGGCATCATAAATGTTTATGCCCGCGGTCGCGGCGGGTGGTGGCGAAGAAGGTGAGGGCGACGAGGTAAAACGGCATGCTGCGGCTGTCGTCTTTGGGCTGATGCCGGCCGGTGAGTTTTTGCCAGGCAATGCTGAAGGGCGCAAATCCGCGCAGGGCATCGGTGAGCGGTAGCTCGCGGGCCAGCTCGCCGCGAACCTTCAGCCAGTAGGGCAGCTCGCTGTAGGCATCCCGGTAGGCCCGCCATACGGCCTTGTGGCTGCCTTTTTCACCCGAGAACAGCAGCTGAATGCCGGCCGCCGCGTCGGTGAACAAACGCAGAAACAGCACGAAAAACAGCAGATTTGCCGGGTAGTTTTTAAACAAGGTGATGAGGCTGTTGCGAAAGTTGTAGTAGTATTTGCGCGCGCTGCCGGTCTTCAGGCTGCCGCCGCCCAGATGCCAGACGACTGCATCGGGGCAATAGCGGATTTCGTGGCCCATACGCTGCATACGCCAGCATAAATCAATCTCTTCAAAATGAAAGCCAAAGCGCTCGTCGAATCCGCCGGCTTTTTTAAAGACATCGGCGCGGACGCACAAGGCCGCGCCGGATGCCCAGAAAAGCCGTTCGGGGTAGCCATCATACTGTCCCTTATCCTCCTCGATTTCATCAAAAAAGCGACCGCGGCACCACGGGTAGCCCAGACGATCGAGTTTGCCGCCGGCGGCCCCGGCATAATCAAAATAGGCGGGCTTCTGGTCGGAGAGGATTTTGGGCTGGGCGGCCGCCAGATTATCATAGCGCTCGAAAAAGCGGGGCAAAGCGTTAAGCCAGTTCGGGGCTACGCGCACATCATTATTCAAAAAAAGCAGCAGCTCCCCGCTGGCCTGCGCCGCCGCGCGATTGTTGCCGCCGCAGTAGCCATAGTTTTCCTCCAGGGCCAGAATCCGGATCTGCGGAAAATGCTGCTTTACATAGGTGATGGAATCGTCGTCGGAAGCATTATCGGCGAGAATCAGCTCTGTATGTTCATATTTTGTAGCAACCAGAGCCGGCAGATAGGTTTTAAGATGGCGCAGCCCGTTATAGTTCAGAACAATAACTGAAATGAGGGGATTTTGGGTTAATTTTTGCATTATTTTCGTAGAGTTGCTGATGAAAAAAAATCTTGATGAACACCTTTTGGCTACCCGCAGCAGAGCGCCGATAATCCCGTGTCCGAATTGAAATGCTGCATCACTAAGATAACCAAACTCCCGGCGGAACTCGTTTTCTAATTTCTATTATCAAAGCTATATTATCGCCGGCTTGTTAATTTCAGTTTCATTTTCATATTGCCCTTTATGCGCATAGGCCTGATTTCCGACACGCACTCGTTTCTCGATCCGAAGGTGCATCATCATTTTAAAGACTGTGATGAAATCTGGCACGCCGGCGACTTCGGCAGGCCGGACTTAGCCGACGAGCTGGCCCGCATTGCGCCGCTGCGGGGCGTATATGGCAACATCGACGGGCAGGAGATCCGCAAGCAGTTTCCCCATGATCTGCGCTTTACGGCCGCCGGGGTAGAGGTATTCATGACGCATATCGGCGGCAATCCGGGGCGCTACGCTATTCCCATCCGGGAAGAATTATACCGGAATCCGCCGGATATTATGGTTTGCGGGCACAGCCATATTCTCAAAATTGCCCGGGATCCGGAGCTGAACAACATGCTGTTCATCAATCCCGGTGCGGCCGGCCGGCACGGTTTCCACGTGGAGCGCACGCTGGTGCGGTTTTGTCTGGAAGCCGGAAGCGCCTTCGATATGGAAGTGGTAAACCTGGGGCCGAGGGCAAAGTAAAAAACCTATTGAGCTCATTAGAGCCAAAGAAAATCTGCCCGACTTTTTTATTGGAAAACTTTTCAGGGTAAGTCGGGCAGATCTTTTGGAATTCAGAGTCTGTTAAAAGCGACCTGTAATCTGCAGGCCTATAAGGCGGGGCGGGCCGGCAATAAAGGTTGGTATGCCGAAAGCACCCCCGGTATTTCCGGCATCAATAATATAGGCGTGATCCAGCAAATTTTTTCCGTAGAACGCCAGCTCAAGGCGTTCGTTATAAAATGATGCTCCAGCCCGTAAATTAAGCAGGCCGTAGGCATCCTCGCGGATTTCGGGATCATTATCTTCTTCAAAAAAGACCTCGGATTTCCAGGTGTAAGAAGGATCAATAAAAATGCCGACAGAAGGGTTAATATTTGCTCTAAAGCTACCGCCCAGGGCAAAAGAGTGTTCTGGTGTGAGGCGGAAGCGGTTGCCGGCCAGCTCTTGCGGATTGCCGTCGCTATCTTCATCGTCTATAGTAGCATCGGTGTAGCCGTACGACCCAAAGAAGGAGATATTACGGTTAAGGTTATAGCGCAGCGAGGTTTCGAGGCCATATGCAGTAGCTTCGCCGGTGTCGCGGGCTTCGGCCACCAGCCCGTCGTCGGTAAGTTCTGTAACAGACGTCTGGAAATTGCTGTAATCGTAATAAAATCCGCTCAAATCAATGGCGAGGCTGTTATTAAACGCCAGTTGTTTTACTCCCGCTTCATAACTCCATACGATTTCTTCATCCAAAACTGTAGAACCGCTTGCTGTAACGTTGATGACGTTAGGGCGTCGGCCCCTGGAAATATTTCCAAATAGGTTCGTACTCTCACTGAATTCGTAGCTGGCGTTTAGACGGCCGACCAGCGAGGTGAAGGTTTCCGACCGGGAAAGTTTTCCCTCTGTGGGCACGAAAAGGTTGTTAGAGCCGGCACCTAATACCTGCCCGAGCGTGCCTGGTGTATCGGCAACGGGGGTTTCCTGGGCGCCGGTTACGTCTTCATAAGTAAAGCGAAGGCCGGCTGTCAGCGTAAGCCTGGGCGTAAGGTCAAAACTTCCGTCGGCAAAAATTTCGTAGGCCGATAAGGTGCCGAAGTTGGTGTTTTCCTCAGCGTGAAACTCTTTAAGCGGCTGCCCTGTGAGTGGGTTGACCTGAACCGGCTGATTAACCTGTCCGTCGGGCGTAATCAATGGAATAAAGGGTACGCCAAAATCGGCAAGAAAAGGGCTCAGCAGAGCGAAAAAACTGCGCTCATCAGTTTCAAAAGGCACGCGCTGGTAGCCATCTTCCCAGAAGTAGCTTGAGCCCATAAATCCGCGAAAGCTCTTATCGTTATCAAAATTAAGCCTCAGCTCCTGGCTAAACTGCTGCCCGTAGGCATCTTCGGCAAACCAGAGCACGGGCGCGGCTGTGCCGTCGGCATCAAAAGATTCATAAGAGTCAAACTCGCGGTAAGCCGTGATGGAGTTTAGTTCCCAACGGTCGCTGAGTACCCGTTCGCCCAGCAGGGTAATATCCCAGACCGTACGATCAATATACAGGTCGTTTCCGCGCTCCATATCCGCCGTGCTGGTTGGATCGACGGAGCCACCTGCCGGGGCGTAGGTGCCGCTTTTGAAAGACGTGCCGGGCGGGTTATCGTACTGATAGTTGCCAATCAGATCAATAATGGTGCGATCGTCTGGCAGATAGCGCAGGGAAACCCGGCCGGCAAAGGTATCCTTGCCGTTGAGATTCCCGCCCGAAATATTTTCGATAAATCCCTCGCGCTCGTTGTACAGTAGCGCTACTCTGGAAAACAGCCGATCCTGGATAATAGGCACGTTCACAAAACCTCGAACCAAACGCTCGTTTTCGCTGCCAAAACCGCTCGTGATGGCTCCAGAGAAAATATTTGTGGGCTTATTCTGTATGATGTGTACCGCCCCGATCTGTGCTCCGCGGCCAAAAAGTGTACCTTGAGGACCTTTGAGCACCTCAACGCGTTCC
>JBMCPG010000213.1:0-4173 GCA_048626035.1 Cyclonatronaceae bacterium | reverse complement strand
ATATCACAAGGCTTCCTGAAGTTTTACCAGCCGATCCCCGTATAGCGCTGTTTTGCAGCGACAGCATAGATACTAACCCGGATATAAACGAGCCGGCTTTGTTTGAGAGCTTTGGAGCAGAAGAAACGGACTCTGCGATGGCCGGAGAGGGGGCTAATGTTCCGGGCTTCCGGCTGCTGGCGGCGGCAGATAACGCAGCATTAACTTCGGATAATAAAAGCGTGCGCATCAGCTATTATAGCGAGCAGGGCTATATCGTAAACCGCGTTTCGGCGCAAACGGGCTGCCCGGCGGAGGCGTATCCCGAGGGATTTATGGGGCTGTATCAGTTTATGGAAGAAATGGTGCGCAAGCTTAAAGCCCAAAAAAATGTGGCGCGCGGAGAAGTAATTTCTGAGGAAGAATCGTCCCGTCTGCGGGCTGAGGAAGAACCGGAAATCGAACCCGAGCCCGGCGAGGAGGAACCTGAAACTGAGTCCGGCGAAGAGGAACCCGAAACTGAGCCAAGCGAAGAGGAGCCCGAACCTGAACCCGGCGAGGAACAACCGGAACCTGAGCCAAGCGAAGAAGAGCCGGAAACCGAGCCAAGCGAGGAAGAGCCAGAGCCCGAACGGTAATTTCGCGATGCGTAGCTTTTAAGCATCATATTTACGATATTTTAGCGATTTGCCCAGCAAAGAATGCGCGATCCCGGCCATAATTTACCGTCGTTTTTGCTTTCACTTTTTGATCTTCGCTATGAAATATTCTTTTTTAACGACCGGACTTGCTCTTCTGCTCGTGTGTTTTACGGCCGGCTGTGCGGCGGGTCCGGCATCTGTTGCTGCGCCACAACAAACGGACGAAGCCGATTCCGCCGCCGCTGTTCCGCATGAGCACCCGGCCCGCGCAAATGGCGGCCCGCTTTCGGAGCTTCAGCAGGCGTTTGATGTTACTTACTATGAAATAGACATGGCTATTTTCCCCGATGCGCAGCGTATCGAGGCTCATGTTACGGCGCATATTTATGCCCTTGAGCCGCCGGTAGAGCGCATTGAGCTGGACTTAGCGCAAAATTATGATGTAGCCCAGGTACGCCTGACCAGAGAAACCAAGCTGGATTTTGAGCACGTCGGCGACAAGCTGTACGTCGATTTAGGGCCGGAACTGGAGTTGAGTGAAGATGCCATCATCCCAATTACGATAGTGTATTACGGAAACCCGCCGGTAGCGCCGCGCCCGCCCTGGGAAGGCGGCTTTACCTGGTCGGAAGACGCGCAGGGCCGGCATTGGGTAGGCGTGAGCTGTCAGTTAGAAGGCGCAAAAGTCTGGCTCCCGGTCAAAGATCATCCTGCAAGCCGCGCCGACAGCCTTCGTATGGCCATAGATGTGCCCAAGCCTTATACGGTTGCGGCCAACGGCCTGCACGAACGCACAAGCGAAAGCCTGCTCAGCGAAGACCGGCACGTCTGGCATTGGAAAACCAATTATCCGACGCATAATTATAATATTAACATTACGATGGGCATGTTTGAGCGGCATGAACGCGCCTACCGTACCCGCGACGGAGCTGATATGCCGGTCGTTTTTTACGTGCTGGAAGAGGATGCGCATCAGGCGGGGCAACTGCTGGATATGACGGTAGCCAAGCTGGAGCAGTTGCGGCATTATTTTGGCGAATATGGATTCACCGATGAGAAATTCGGGCTGGTGCACACCCCGTATTTAGGTATGGAGCATCAAACCATCAACGCCTACGGAAATGATTTTGAATATACCGATATTGGCGGAAAACGCTACGACTGGCTGCTGCTGCACGAAATGGGGCACGAATGGTGGGGCAACCTCATCACCATAGACGACTGGGCAGAGTTCTGGATTCATGAAGGCATCACTACTTTCACCGATGCCCTGTTTTTATATGATTTCTACAGCCCGGCCGTATATTACGATAAAATAAGCGAGTATATCGGGAATATACGTAATCACCAGCCGATTATTCCGGGCGAAAACCTGAACTCGGCCGAAGTCTATAATCATGATGTGTACTACAAGGGCGCGTACTTTATGCACACTTTGATGCATCTGATGGGCCGCCCCGTATTTTTAGAAGCGATTCGCAGTTTTGCCGAAGCCAACCGCTACGCCTATAGTTCTACCGATGCGCTGATGAAGCATTTTCAGCGCTATACGCCGCATCCGCTACGGCCGCTTTTTGAGCTGTATTTATATGATGTGCGCCTGCCCGAATTTCAGCTTACGCTTGAAGAAGAGGGCGACGAGGGGGAACAATCCCAATATGTGCTGGAACTCAAAAATGCCGGAGAGCTACAGCAAGCGCATGGTGAAGACCTGGCTTTTCCGCTCGAAATCCAGACCTTTCGCGGATTAGAGCAGCATACGCTCGGAGCTGAACCTATTGTGATTGAGTCGGCTACGCGCCCGGTTGTGGATCCGGATGCCTGGTATTTGCACGCCGGAATGGACTTTCTCGAATAGATGAAACCGCCGCCTTGCTAAAGCTCGGTGATACGTGCTTTTCCGGTCTCGGTATCGTAAACAGCCGCCGTAGAAGTTTTGCCAAAACCGTGCACACTTCCCGGATTTAGCCACAATGTCGGGCCTTCGGACTTCGAAAAAGCCTCATGCGTGTGTCCGCTTATGATGACATCATACAGCCCGCAGCGTACCAGCGCTTCCGTAATATCGGGCTGTGTGCCGTGATATACGCCCATGCGGCGGCCGCCAAAACTCAGCCGGGCGAATTCGCCATGATGCGCCGCGCCTATATCGGCCGCTTTTTGTAAAATGCGGAAATGGTCGCCATCATTATTGCCAAATACGGTGTGCAGCTTAAACCCTTCAAATTCCGGCACCATAAATGGACTGCACAAGTCGCCGGCATGAATGAGCGTGGAAACGCCTTGAACCCGAAAAAAATCAATAGCTTTACGGGTATTGGGAATATGGTCGTGTGTGTCAGAGAGCATTCCGAGTAGCATAATAAAGCTTATTTAGAGGAGGATTCCAGCGTACTTTCGT
Source organism: Cyclonatronaceae bacterium (assembly GCA_048626035.1). Classification (GTDB taxonomy): domain Bacteria; phylum Bacteroidota; class Rhodothermia; order Balneolales; family Cyclonatronaceae; genus Cyclonatronum. The sequence goes on along the minus strand of JBMCPG010000213.1, from coordinate 1,152 downwards.
CTTCTTGTTTTTGTGCGCCCGATAGTTTGCTGTGGGCCTCGTTTACCCGGTCGATGGCCTCGCGATAGCGCCGTTTTTGCTCGCCGATATCCTGCGCGTAGTAGGCGTGTGCATCCCGCAATTCCTGCTCGCTGACCTCATAATGGCGCAAAATATCGCGCTTGAGCGTTTCGGGTACAAATTGCAGTAAATCTTCGGGCGGCAGGTCTTCGGTGCGGTTTTGCTCCTGTTGAATTTCCGTGGCGTGCCGAAGCAGCTCAAACTCTGCAATTAATTGAACATAGGTTTCTTCCTTCAGCGGCGGTCCGGACTTAAAAAGCCCGTTTTCACAGCCCGGAAGCAGAAATAAAAAACTCATTAATATCCAGAAACGGCAGCGCATTGCGATGTAAAAAGCAGGTTTTTTCAGGCAGAATGATGGATTTCGAGCCCGAACACCATCACCTTGCAAAACGGCGCAGGGAAAAACGCCCCGCGCCTTTTCGAGTTGTATGCCGGGCAGAAATTAATTTTCGCTTTCGGGCGGTTTGGGATCCAGCGGCCGCAGCGTGATTTCGTTGATGAGGAAATTATCTGGGGTTTCGAGCAAATGAACCAAGGTTGCGGCTACGTCGTCGGGCTGCATCATGTGCGAATGGGTAGAAGCCCCGGCGTTTTCAAAAAACTCGGTGGCGATGGAGCCGGGAAACATGCAGCTCACCTTAATTTTATCGAAGCGAAGCTCTTTAAACAGCGCCTCAGAAAAGCCGCGCAGGCCAAATTTTGTGGCGTTATAACCCGAAATTTTAGGATTGCCCATCAGCCCGGCTACCGATGCAATATTGATGATATGATTGTGCTCCGGATGCTGCTTCATGAGCGGCACGATGCGTTTGGTGAGGTAAAACACGCCGTCTAAATTGACGCGCATCATCGTGTGCCAGTCCTCGGAGCTGAGGTCTTCGATGGTTCCGAATTTGCCGAGGCCGGCGTTATTGATCAAAATTTCCGGGGCGTTTTTGCCGGTAAACGTATCGTTCACCCAGGTTTCTACGGCCTGCTCATCAGTGATATCCAGCACAACGGGTTTGAAGGTCTCGCCCAGAGTTTCGCGCAGCTCGTTAAGGCGGTGTTCACGACGTGCAAGACCGTAAACCGCCCCGCCTTTATCGA
>JBMCPG010000212.1:0-4176 GCA_048626035.1 Cyclonatronaceae bacterium | reverse complement strand
TCCAAATAAGCTTCTCTTACCTTTTGTGCGGACAAAAGGTAACCAAAAACCGCCGACTGAGAAAAAAAGGGCTAAACTCCACTACGATCCGCTAAAAGAAACCAAAGCTCCGGCGCGCTTCGTGCAATGCTAAGAGCTCCTCAGCGGAGTGGTTTCTTTCTTAACGCTCCTCTTCGTTGCGTTTTTAACGCCCTTTTTTTCATTAGGCCGGTTTATCCGGAGCCAAATTTACGGCTCGTTGCCTTTAAGGAGTCATGCATAGCTTGTACCCTAATCCCGTCAGGGTTCTAATTGGGTAGCCCCGGGAGGTGGCCGCTGCGTAGAGAAGGCCAGCAATCCGGGGTTAGTTTTTCAGCCATTTTTCCACGCCGTCGAAGAAGCCCTGCACGAGGAGCGCCATTACCGCAGCGGGAATGGCGCCTTCCAGAATGAGCGGGACGCTGTCGAGGCGGATGCCCGTAAGAATTGGCTGCCCGTAGCCACCGGCCCCGATCAGAGCGCCCAGCGTGGCCACGCCTACGTTAATTACCGCCGAGGTCTTGATGCCCGCCAGAATCGATGATGTAGCCAGCGGAAGCTCAATTTTGCGCAGAATATGGGCCTCCGGCAATCCGATGGCCCGGGCCGATTCCATCAGCGGGCCGGGAATTTGTTTGATGCCGGCATGCGTGTTACGCACGATGGGCAGCAGGCTGTACACGAACAGCGCCGCAATGGCCGGCAGCGCGCCGATGCCAAACAGCGGAATCATAAAAACCAGCAGCGCGAGCGAGGGGATGGTTTGCAGAATGCCCACGCAGCCCAGCACCAGGGTTTCCAGCGGCCGGATTTTGGCGGCCAGAATGCCCAGCGGAATGGCGACCAGCATCGCCAGCCCCAGCGAAATGCCCACCAGGTACAGATGATCGCCGGTGGTTTTCCACAGCCGCTCGCCCGGGCCGCTGCCGCTTGCCCCGGATTCGATGCCAAAGGAAGCGCGCAGAAAATCGGCGGCCGTTACGGCTTCGTCGGCCCGCTCGATTTTGACGGCCGCATTCAGCCGGATAATATCCTCGCGTGGAATCTGCTCCTCAAAGCGCGTAATGGCCTGGATGACCTCATCACCCAGCGCCTCCCGGTACAAATACACCGCTTCGTAGCGCGGGAAAAAATCGCGGTCATCTTCCAATACCTTCAAATCATAATACTCAATTTCCGGATCGGTGGAATACAGATCGATGACCTCAATATTGCCGGATTCCAGCCCGCGATAGGCCAGATCATGATCCAGGCCGCTCACGCGTTCGGGCGCGAGATTATAGGCTGAGCGCAGGCCCGGCCAGCCGTCGCTTCGGTCCATAAACTCGTTGCTGAAGCCAAAGCGCAGCCCGGAATGATCGCGCAGATCAGAAATCGTATTGATGCCCAATTCCCCGGCCACCTCCCGGCGCATGCCGATCGCATAGGTATTGTTAAAGCCCAGCGGGCGGGTCATGCGCACGCCAAACCGGGCCAGCTCCTCGCGCAACTCCTCCGGGCCATCTATTGAAACGTCCGCCAGAATTTCCTCGGTGATGGTGCCCGTGTAATCGGGATACGCATCAATTTCGCCATCGATCAGGGCATTCCACAGAATACGCGTGCCGCCCAGTTGTTTCAGAAGCACCACGTCGCGGCCGGCCGTCTCCTCGCCGGCCTCCACCGACTGCCGCAGCAGCTCGCCCAGAATCACCGATTCAGTAAACACCTTCGTACCTATTCTGATGGCTTCATCCCGGCCATTGCCGTCGGCATCGGGTTGCTGGGCAGAAAGCGCCCCGGCCTGAACCAGCAGCATGAGCGCTATGAATAAAAAATGCATGATAGTGTTTAATGGTAATTTTAAATGCTCAATTTTAAATGTTAAATGGTAACGCGCAGCTGCCAGCCCTTGTCTCCGGTCTCCGGTGTCTGAACTGTGGTGATTTGTATGATTAAATGATGGACATGATTTCTTGCGATGCACTGCGTCGTCAGGTAAGCATATCGGTAGAAAGAATTTTGCCCCATGTATCCTTTTCACCTGACAGATTACCCCAACTTTTGATGAATATGACATTCGTACTCAAACGGTTCTAAAATTCCTTGATCTGAGCCCCGGCGGGGCGGCCAGTTTTGTAACCCTTCGCACCAATTCGCGCACAAAATAATCCGCGAAATTGACCCATAATACACGAAATCCGCGTTAAAGCTCCCTCTCTCCCTCTCCGGAACCTTCCCCCATTTCTTCCAGCGGGCTTCGTTGGGCGGTTACGAATTGCCGGACGAATTCGTTGGCGGGCTGATTGATGATTTCCCGGATCGGACCCTGCTGAATGATGTTGCCGGCCTGCATCAGTACGATCTCATCACCTAAAAAGGCGGCCTCGCCGAGATCATGGGTTACCAGCAGGACCGTTTTTCCGAGCTCCCGGAATATGGCGCGCAGATCGTTTTGCAGCTCGTGGCGCACCAGCGGGTCGATGGAGCCCAGCGGCTCATCCAGCAGAATGACGGCCGGATCCAGCATGAGCGCGCGCATGAGGCTGATGCGCTGGGCCTGTCCGCCGGAAAGCCGCTCCGGTCGCCTGTCCAGCAGCGATTCAGGAATGCTGGTCAGCTCCGCAAGTTTGCGAATGCGCCGGGTTTCCTCCTCCGGTTTCCAGCCCAGATAGGAGCTGACCAGCGTCAGGTTTTCCCGGGCCGTAAGGTGCGGAAACAGCCCGCCGTTCTGCACGACATAGCCCATCTGCCGCCGAAGCTCCAGCGCGTTGGCCGCATGCAGCGGCTGCCCGTTGATGTCCACCGTGCCGGCATCCGGGGAAATGAGACCCATCACAATGCGCAGCAGGGTGGATTTTCCGCAGCCGCTCGGACCGATGAGCGAGACCGTCTGCCCGGCCGGTACGTCCAGGCTGACCTCATCCAGTACTTTTTGGCCGTCGTAGGTTTTGCTGATGTTTTGGATGGAAATCACGAAAAAATATTTGCGCGGTGAAGAAAGGTGAAGAAGAGGCTACATCGCCGCTTCGAGCACGCCCTTAAAATAGCGCTGCACGTCTTCCGGAGTTTGCAGCACGGCCAGTTCTTCCATCATATAAGCTGCGTTTTCAGCACTTTGATGGCGGAGCCGCCATTTAAATTCGGGAATGCCAGCGGCGCTCATGCTAAATTTACGCAGTCCGGCAGCCAGCAAAAAGGGCATCACCAGCGGATCCCGGGCCATTTCGCCGCAGACAGATACGTCGGTTTCCGCCGCGCGGGCCGTTTCAATCACTTTGCGTATCACCCGTAAGAGCACCGGCTGAAAATAGCTCGAAAGTTCTGAAACGGCCGTATTGGTGCGGTCGGCCGCCATCATATACTGGCATAAGTCGTTGGTTCCAATACTGATGAAATCTACCAGCGGCAGCAGTCGCTCCAGATCTTCGGCCGCCGCGGGCACTTCAATCATGATGCCGGTTTTCAGAGCTTCATCGTAGCTATGGCCTTCCTGCCGCAGTTCCCGGCGGGCGGTATCCAGCAGCTGCAATGCTTCATTAACTTCGCCGGGGCGGGCAATCATGGGAAACATGATGGAGATCTTGCCGAAAGCTGAGGCCCGAAGCAGCGCCCGCAGCTGTATCTTGAATTCTTCGGGACGGCTGAGGCTGTAGCGAATGCCGCGCAGGCCCATAAACGGGTTTTCCTCGGCCTCTATGCCCAGATAGGGAATGGGCTTGTCGCCGCCGACATCCAGCGTGCGAATTACCAGCGGTTTCTGCCCGCCGAGCGCCTGTGCGGCCGTTTTGTAGGCCTGAAGCTGTTCTTCTTCGGTGGGCAAGGAATTGCGGCCCATAAAGATGAATTCGCTGCGGAACAGCCCTACGCCTTCCGCTCCCAGATCCAGCACCTGATTTATTTCATGCTCGTTGCCGATATTAGCCAGCACCTGTACGGCCTGCCCATCGGCGGTACGGGCGGACTCCTTGCGGTGCTTATGCGCTCTTTCGCGAATTTCCAGCCACTGACTTCGCTTCTGCTCGATCTGCCTGATGCGGTTTTCATCGGGCTGCAGATACACGCGGCCGGTTTCGGCATTCAGGGCGATCAATTGCCCTTCATCTACGGTTTCCAGCTCCGGGCCGAGGTTAAAAATAGCGGGAATGCCCAGCGAACGGGCAATAATGGCGCTGTGGG
>JBMCPG010000211.1:0-4181 GCA_048626035.1 Cyclonatronaceae bacterium | reverse complement strand
TTCCGAAAATAACCGACTCCTTTTCCAAACACGCGCAGACCAACGACTTCTGGAGCAGTCTGATCTTTCCGTTTTTCGGAAATCCGCACTCCAACGTGCTGTTTGCGCATCCGGCCAATTTCAAGGCCACAAGCAGCGGGATGGAAATGGGCTACACGCCAGATCACTCCCTGGCTGGCAGCGACTATCTCTATTCCTACAGCCATCAGCTGCTTATCGGCATCGAAGGCCTGAACGCTTCCGAAACCCTCACCGACGATTATGGCGACTGGACGGTTACCGCCAAATGGGAAGATGGAGCTAGGGAAATGGAGGCGACCATCGGGCATGGGCTGCCGTTTGCGTTTTTCAAGATTTCCGGCGGCGATGCGCGCATAAGCACCAACGGCTCACCCAATATCTGGTATAATGAGGAGGAGGTGATCGGACTCACCGTCGCGGGCCGGCATTACGGGATTTTTGCTCCCGATGGTTCGGAGTGGAGCGGCAGCAGCGTTCTCACCTCAAACCTTGCCGGTAAAGAATATCTTTCGGTAGCCCTGCTGCCTGATAATTCGACAGAAACGCTGGAGTTTTTTCGCCAGCGGGCCTATGCCCACGTCATCGACAGCCGCGTAAGCTGGGAATATGATGAAAATACCGCCGAAATAAATACTAACTTCAAGTATGAAGTAGATTTAAAAGAAGATGTCAATAATAATCTGGATGAAACCCTTTCGGCCCTGTATCGCCATCAATGGCTATATACAAATGATGAACTGACTTCCTTTTCATACATGAGCCGCTCCGGCGAAATGAAGCTGCGGGCCGCCAATGACTTCACTACCGTTATTGAGTTCGATGGGGTTGTGCCAACTATGCCAGATTTAGGCACCTATAATCGCGAAGAGTTGCGTAACATGGTGCAATCCGTCGCCCAGGAAACCATAGGGACCGGCCCGACCTACGAAAATGGAAAACAAATAGGGCGGTTCGCGCGCCTGGTTCATATCGCGGATCAACTGGATTTAACCGACGAACGGGATCACCTTCTCTCCGAGCTGAAATCCCGCCTCGAGGTCTGGTTTACTACCGGCGGGCCGCAGGAATATGTCTATAACGATGAATGGAGCGTATTAACAGGATATCCATCGGGCTACGGCGCAGATAATCAAATCAACGATCATCATTTTCATCATGGCTATGCCATCATGAGCGCGGCCACCATCGCCCAATACGATCCCGAATGGGCCGCACAGGATGCTTGGGGCGGCATGGTGAATTTGCTTATCCGTGATGCCAACAGCTGGGACCCGGACGATCCTCTCTTTCCGTTTTTGCGCGGCTTTGATGCCTACGCGGGGCATTCCTGGGCCGCCGGGCACGGGGATTTCGCCGACGGAAATAATCAGGAATCCAGTTCCGAATCCATGCACTTTTCATCGGCCGTCGTGCTATGGGGCACCATGACCGATCAGCCGGAAATCCGGGATCTGGGCATTTTCCTCCATGCTAACGAGCGCACCGCCATCGAGCAGTACTGGTTTGATGTGCACGATGAAGTCTTCCCGGATAACTTTCCTCATGTTGCTTTAGGCATTGTTTGGGGCGGAAAAGGCGCGCACACCACCTGGTTTGGCGGAGATCCCGAATTTATTCACGGCATCAATATTCTGCCCATCACGGGTGGCTCCATGTATTTAGGTCGGCATCCGGAATATGTGCAGCAAAATTATGATGAAATCGTCGAGGAAAACGGCGGCCCGCCCGATATCTGGCAAGACGTGCTCTGGAATTTCCTGGCCTTTACCGACCCTGAAAGAGCGCTTTCCGAATTTTTATCCAACCCCGATTATCCGGTTTTTGATGGTGAGTCACGAGCTCATACGTATCACTGGATCGGCAACCTGAATCGGATGGGACAGGTGGATACCACGATTACGGCCAGCGTGCCGACCTATGCTGCTTTTCAAAATGAAGCCGGCGAAAAGTCGTACGTGGCCTTTAATGCTCTTAGCGAAAGCGCCGATGTAGTTTTTTCGGATGGATTCACGCTAAACGTCGAGCCGCGAAGCATGGGCTGGTTTACGGAAACCCAGGCCGGTTCCGACACGCCCACGGCCTTGATTAACGCCAATGCCTTTAGCGGAAAAGCGCCCATGACGGTACTCTTCGACGGCAGCAGCAGCTACGATCCCAACGGCCTGGAGCTGGAGTATGCGTGGGATTTCGGAGATGGAAACAGTTCAACCGAGGCCGATCCCGAGCATACATATCCCGATCCGGGCAGCTATCAGGTTACGCTTACGGTTACCAACAGCGAAGGCTTTTCGGATGAAGCCGAAGCCGAGGTCAACGTGTTTGAAAGCGGAAATCCTTTTCAGGGCGAGGCGCCTGTTGTTCCGGCCAAAATAGAGGCCGAAAATTACGACGAGGGCGGGCAGGACGTCGCCTATTATGATGTGGAAGAGAACAACATCGGAGGTGCTTACCGCCCCGATGAGGGCGTAGATATTACCGCCGGCGGCAGCAACGGTTTCAACGTGTACTGGATGGTCGATTCGGAGTGGCTCGAATACACTATCGAGGTTCCCGAAGAAGGAACCTACGACATCGTGCCATACCTCACGACCGTCCCGGGCTTTGGCCACTTCCGCATTCTGGTAAACAATGTGGATGTGAGCGGCACGATAGATGTGCCGGCCACCGGGAGCTGGGATAACTGGACTGCATTCCCGGTAGAGAACGTCGAGCTATCGGCCGGAACCAAACTCCTGCGGTTTGAGGTAGGCTCCGAAACCGACAGCGAGGGCTGGTTATATAGCTTAGATTACATTGATATTGTGGAGAGTAATTCCACAAGTACCGAACCCGGAGAGGTTCCGCTTGAGTTTGGCCTCGAAGCCAATTATCCCAATCCTTTCAATCCCTCAAGCCAGATTTCGTATTCGATTCCGGAGGACATGCCGGTGCGGTTGGAAGTGTTTTCGATATCGGGGCAGCGCGTGGCTACGCTGGTCGATGCTGATATGCCGGCGGGGCGGCACGTTGCCACATTCGACGGACAAGCCCTGGCCAGCGGCGTCTATATTTACCGCATTCAAACGCCTGCAGGCAGTATTTCAAGGAAAATGACGCTACTTAAATAGCTGAATGATGAGGGTTATTGGCCGGGGATGCGGATCCCCGGGCAAGGCCGGCATCATCACTCGTCCAGCAGGGTAATTCTGCGCAAGCCCAGCATCATCCAAAACGCCACTGCCGCCGCCGCCGCCGCGCCCAGCATAAACAAACTCCGTTCCCAGGTAAAGGGAATCAACCACAAGGTGCTTGCCAAATCCAGCAAAATAAGGCTGAGAAGCAAATACAAAAGCTGATCACGCCGGATTTTACTACACGCCCAGGCTCCCAGAGGTGCCCCGAAAATAACAATCGGCACACAGCTCATCCAATATTGCCAGACATCCGGCGAAATGCCCGGCTGCACCACCCCATGCCAAAAAAATCCGACAACAGACAACAATCCCATCATGATAACGGTTGTTGGGGTGCTTATTTTTTCATCCATGCTGAACAACAGCGTGAGCACGATGAACGTCGCCATATCTATACCTACGCCCACTACCGAGGAAATCAGGCCGCCCACCAGGCCCGTAAAAACAAACAGCGCCCGCCTGATGCCGCTCCTCAGCGGAAGGCGCTGCCCGGGCGTGCGGCGCAAAACCCAGCGGTTATATATTAGAAAAATGCCGAAAACGCCCGCAACAACCGAGAAAAAAAGCTTGGGATAGGGCGCCGGAAGGTAAAGCAGCAGCTCGCCGAGCACCAGGCCCGGAACTCCGCCCGCCAGCCCGAAGAAAACGACGCCCCAAAGCACCGGAATGCCGCGCAGATAAATCATCAGCGCGGCCATGCCCATGCCAAAGGACTGAATCATAAAGCTGAATATTTTAGCATCGGTGGCGGCAATGCCAAAGGCTTTGGTAAATACCGGAAACGCAACCGCGCCGCCGCCCTCGGCCGTGGCCCCGGCAATAAATGAGCCGAGCACCATCGTGAGCGAAAGCGGCCACGTGCTCGCAAACATGCCCCACCAGTTAAGGCGCAGCATGGCCAGCGTCCAGCCGAGCAGAATGATGCCCGCCAGCGCCCAGTAAATAAGTTGCGGGCGTGTGCGGAATTCGGAAGCGGGCGGGTTATCC
>JBMCPG010000210.1:0-4182 GCA_048626035.1 Cyclonatronaceae bacterium | reverse complement strand
GTTATGGCTCAGAAAATCTTCTGTACACGCCGCAATCGTGAAGGGGACGACAAACAGCAAAAAGATAAATACTATTTTTTTCATGATGATTTAGATTAAAAGTCGAGGTTTACGCCGAAGGTATAGCTGCGGGCCTGCGGGTAGATATTCCGGTCTATACCCACATCGAGGGCGCTGCGGGCGCCAATTTCGGGATCGTGGCCGGAGTAGCCGGTAAAGGTGAGCAGATTTTGAGCGGCCGCATAAAAGCGCAGGCGGCTTGCCCCGATTTGATTTACAAGCTGGGCGGGAAGCGTGTAGCCAACGGCGAAGTTACGCAGGCGCACGAAGCTGCCGTCCTCGATAAAGAAATCTGAGGGGCGGGCATAGTTGCCGTTTGGGTCGTTAATCGTTACGCGCGGATGCGAGTCGGAAGGGTTTTCTTCGGTCCAGCGGGCGAGTACATCATCTTTCCAGTTGGGCATGTTCAGGTCGTGCCGGCGCGTGCCCCCGGTGAAAATATCCTGGCCAAAAGCGCCGTACCAAAGCATGCTCATATCCCAGTTTTTGTAGCCGGTATTCAGGTTCAGGCCCATGGTAAAATCAGGATAGGGGTTTCCGATTTGCACGCGGTCTTCATCATTTATGATGCCATCGCCGTTTTGATCAACAAAAATAAGGTCGCCGGCCTGCGCATCGGGCTGCAAAAGCCCGCCGTCGGGGCCTACATAGTTAAGCACTTCGTCATCGCTCTGGAAAATTCCGCCGGTTTCGTAGCCCCAGAAATAGGCAATAGGAAACCCAACCTCGGCCAGGGCGACGTTATTCATGGAAGTGGAAACGCCGGCTCCGAATAGTACGCCCTCTTCATTATTAATTTCGGTTACTTCGTTGTCGTTGAAGGTGGCCGTTAAGCCTACATCATAGTTAAAACTCCCGACGATATCGCGCACGCCTGTTTCGATTTCAAACCCGATGTTACGGATGCTGCCGCCGTTTACCACCGGAGGCGCGTTTCCGATGAATTGGGGAATGGGGGCGGAAAGCAGCAATCCCTGCGTTTCTTTATGATAAAAATCGAGATTCATGTAGTATTTGTAGTCCACGAAAGCCGTTTCCAGACCGATACTGGTTTGCTCGGAGGTTTCCCATTCCAGCCCGGCATTGGCCACGCGGGCGGGGTAGGCCCCGGTTACGACCGTAGGATCTACGCCAAAACCATAGCCGGCGTGCGTGGTGATGAGCGGGGTGTAGGCAAACTGACCGATATTGTCGCTTCCGTTTTGCCCCCAGCCGCCGCGAAGTTTTAACATGCTGATGGGCTTAAGGCCCTGCATGAAATTTTCGTCGGAAATCACCCAGCCTACCGAAAAGGCAGGAAAGGTAGCCCAGCGATTATCCGGGCCGAATTTAGACGAGCCGTCCACGCGGAATACGCCTTCAAACAAGTATTTTCCATCGTAGCTGTAGTTCACGCGGGTGAAATAGGAAGCCAGCGACTCGATGCCCAAGCCGCCGTAGTTGGTCATGCTTTCATCATCCAGGCTGGTGGAAAGCCAGGCCTGATTAAAGTTTGGCATGGTCAGGTCGGAGGCCGTGCCGCCAAGATATTCGTTTTCCCGGCGCAGCAGCTCAAAACCGCCAAGCGCGCTGAAATCGTGCTTATCGGCATAGCGGTCATCATAGCGGAGCACGTTGCTGGTTTGCCAGGTAAAAAAGCGGGTCTGCTCCTGAAACGCCGAGGTTGTGCCGTTGCTTACGTTTCCGCCGAGATCATAGACAGGCGTAAAGGCTCTGTTGTTGGTAAAGGCCAGATCCACGTCCAAGGAAGAACGCAGCGAAACTTTATCGTGCAGCTGGAAATCGCCGTAGAGCCCGCCCACAAATTTATCTTCCTGCTGCTCGGAATTAATAATATCGACAGCCGCCACGGGGTTCACAACTTCCTGGGAAGCGTAGGGCGACTGGGCAAATTCGCCCTCTTCGTTGCGAACCGGCGTTACCGGATCGATGTTGGCCGCCCGCGCCATAATGCCGCCAAACTCCTCGTTGGGGTCGATACCGCGCGAAGTTCTGCGGGTGTAATTCAGGCGGGTTCCATAGTTGAGACGGCCCCGGCGGCTGTCTGTATTTACGCGGGCCGTGAAACGCTCGAAGTTGGATTTTCCTTCAGCTACGATGCCATCCTGCTGCCGGTAGGAAAGCGAAGAAGAATAGGTCGAAGCTTCTGAACCGCCGGAAAAACTCAGGCTGTGATTGGTGAGCGGGGCGTTTTCATAAAAAACCTCTTCCTGCCAGTCGGTCCCCGCGCCGATAGTTGCAATCCGCTCATCCATATCAGGGAAGGGAATCGGGCGGCCGTCGTTGGCAAAGCTCTCGTTCATAATTATCATATATTCGGGAGCTTCGAGCAGGTCGGTGTTTTTCCAGGCGTTTTGAAAGCCGATATATCCGTTATAAGAAACCTGCATGGGGCCTTCTTTGCCGGATTTGGTGGTAACCATGACCACGCCGTTGGCTCCGCGTGCGCCATAAATAGCGGTGGCGGAAGCATCTTTGAGGACCTCAATCGAAGAAATATCGCCGGGTGCGAGAAAGTCCATGCTGTTTACCGGCATGCCGTCAACAATATAAAGCGGCTCGGCATTGCCGGTAGTGCCAATACCCCGAATGCGAACGGTTGCGCCCGAACCCGGCTGACCCGAATTCTGGATAACGGTTACCCCGGCTGTACGCCCCTGCAGCGCCTGTTCTACGCGCAGGGCGGCCGACTGCTCGATCTGCTCCGTTTCAATTCTGGAAATGGCGCCCGTTACCAGGCTGCGTTCCTGAATCCCGTAGGCGACCACCACCAGCTCTTCGCCCATAAAACTATCTTCCTGCAGGCGTACGACAAGCTGCGTTCGGCCCTCCAGCGGCACTTCCTGGGTTTGGTAGCCAATGTAGCGGAACATCAGTACCGACGCGTCGATATCGGGAACGTCCAGTGAAAACTCGCCATCGAAATTGGTGGTTGTTCCTGTGCTTGTTCCCTGCAATAGGATATTAACCCCGATCAGAGGTTCTTCGGTTTCGGCATCAACTACCGTACCGGTAACAGTTTGCCCGAACAACAGGACCGGTGTCAGCATAAAACCGAGCAAACAAAGTGTAAATAGTCTCATATTTGCCATATTGAAAAATATTAATCGTAAAAATTCCCAATCATACATTTTATGAATGGGTCTTATCCAATGTATAGAAGCGCTTTTTTAGCGCTGGCAGCCCCTTAAAACTTTATGCCGTTGTAGCTTAGCGAACCAAATTTACTGCTTAAATAAAGCTTTGCTGATTGCCGCCTTCAGGAATATAAATGAAAAATGACAGGATTTCCATTATTAATGGAAATTTATATCAATAAATTTTCACTAAATGGCAATAAAAGACAAGTATGCAATAATTTCAGCGTTGAATTATAAATCATAAAATATTAAATATATTTGATTTATGTTCATATAATAAGAACTCATAATGATGAAAATATACGATAATAATTTGCACCTCTTAAAGCAGCGTGAACGCCATTGCCGGATCGGGAGCTAACTACTTTATACTTCTGAAGCTTAAAAAAAACGCTTTTCATGTATTTGCCGGATAGCCTCTTTCATGGGTTCCCGTGTCTTCGTTTTTCACATTAAAAACTTCATCAAAATACGCTTAAAGAGCGATTATTGGGTATTCTGCGCTAAAAAATCGTTTTCAGTATTGCAAGTTAAAATATAATTTTGCAAATTAATTGCAGAGTTTTTGTTCTCTTGAGAGATGGCGGAGAAAAAAACTCTGCAAATAACTGTTTACTTATGATTTAATCAAGACTTATATGAAAGCGCTTTTTACGATGTTACCAAAAATGACGGTGGCGAGCCTGCTGTTTTCATTTATGATAGCTGGCAGCCTCAGCGCCCAGGAGATCGTACCTCCTGATCCTGACGAAGGTGAAGAGCTTCAGGATCTTCCTCTGGTTTTCAATATGGATACTGAGGAAGTGGACTGGGAAGGATTTACTTTCCATGATTTCGAAGGCTCGGGCCTGGCCAGAATTGAAAACCCGGATCAAAGCGGGTTGAATGATACTGATATGGTGCTGCAGTATATAAAGGTTACGGGCGAGCCATGGGCGGGCTTTTTCTACCAAACAGCCGAGCCTATGTACAGAACCGACGA
>JBMCPG010000209.1:0-4218 GCA_048626035.1 Cyclonatronaceae bacterium | reverse complement strand
CCCGCACGCGCCGGAAGAAAAAGAGGTCGAGTTTATTTATGCGCCCAACGGCATTCTGGGCCTGCAAACCGCCTGGCCGGTGGTCGTGAAGCGCCTGCTGGAGCCGGGGCACCTCAAGCTGCACGAAATCCTGGAACGCATGGTTGTTGCCCCGAGGCGCATCATGCGGCTGCCCGTGCCAAATCTTAAACCCGGCACGCGCGCCAACCTGACGCTCTTCAGCACCGATGAAGAATGGACCTACACCCGCGAAAATAATCAATCCCGCTCCCGCAACTCGCCCTACCTCGGGCAAACCCTGCACGGAAAAGCCCTCGGCATTTACAACAAAAACCAGTTTCAGCCCGCCTGAAAAACCAGCTAAATTCCCCTTCCCCTTCCCCTTTTCTCCCCGTCTCCCCTTCCCCTTTTCCCCTCCCCTTTCCCCCCTCCATCCACTCTCCATTCCTTGCCTGATTTCATTTATTTCGATATAGACGATACGCTGCTCGATCATAAACGCGCACAACGGCTGGCTTTACGTGAGACATTTGATGCCGCCTTCCGTGAAAACGATGCCTTTAAACAGGCCAACATTTCGTTTCACGCTTTTTCTGAGATCTACAGCCGCATCAATAAAACCCTTTGGCATCGTTACAGCCTGGGCGAGATTGACCGCGTTTTTTTGCAGCATCACCGCTTTGCCGATACGCTGGAAGCAGCCGGGCTGCGGCCGGGTATTGACATCAATTCCGAAGCGCTGGGCAAGGATTATATGCAGCGCTACCGCCTGCACTGGAGCTGGCTGCCGGGGGCAAAAGAGGCCCTTGAATATCTGCACGGCCGTTTCCGACTGGGATTCATCACCAACGGTTTTGCGGAGACCCAGCAGAAAAAAGCCGATGATTTCATGCTGAGCCATTACTCAGATATCATCATCATGTCGGAAAATGTGGGGCACCTGAAACCGCATCCGCAGATTTTTCGCCATGCCGCCGAGGCCGCCGGGCATGCCGGTGAAAGCATCCTGTATGTAGGCGATAATTTTGCCTCCGACGTGGAAGGCGGAAACAAGGCGGGCTGGAAAACGGCCTGGTACACCGGACAGCTCGAAACAGCGCCAAGCGCGGAGCAACAAAAACAGGCCACGATCAGCTTTCGAAATTTTGATGTATTGCTTCAATATTTGCGTTCCAATCCCTGAACTATCCTCTTTATCTTTACTCAGCCGGAACCTGCCACGGCCCGGATGCCATCACCCTACACAAAACTACATTTTCCCAAGCTATGCAGCCACCTAAAGACCCCGAAGTAACGCTCGAGCTGGCCCTCGAACACGGCCTCACCGAAGATGAATACGCCAAAATTCAGGAGTATCTGGGCCGCGTGCCGAGCTTTACGGAGCTGGGCGTGTATTCGGTGATGTGGAGCGAGCATTGTTCCTATAAAAATTCGATTCGCCTGTTGAAAACCCTGCCGAATACCGGTCCGCAGCTGCTGGTCGGCGCCGGAGAAGAAAATGCCGGACTGGTGGATATCGGTGATGGCATGGCCTGCGCATTCAAGATTGAGAGCCATAATCATCCTTCGGCGGTGGAGCCGTATCAGGGCGCGGCCACGGGCGTGGGCGGCATTCATCGCGATATTTTTACCATGGGCGCGCGACCGGTGGCGTCCCTGAATTCCCTGCGCTTTGGCTCGCTGGAGACGCCCCGCGTGCGTTTTCTGCTGGACGGCGTGGTGCGCGGCATCGCCGATTACGGCAACTCGTTCGGCGTGCCTACCGTCGGCGGCGAAATTTATTTTGATGCCAGCTATGAAGGCAATCCGCTGGTTAACGCCATGAGCGTGGGCCTGGTGAAGGTCGGCGAGACGGCTTCGGCCATCGCGCCCGGGCCCGGCAATCCGGTGATTATCGTGGGTGCGAGCACCGGCCGCGACGGCATACACGGCGCTACCTTTGCCTCTGAGGAAATCAGCGAGGCCAGCGAATCCAGGCGGCCGAGCGTTCAGGTAGGCGATCCCTTCATGGAAAAACTGCTGCTGGAGGCTACGCTCGAAGCCATCAAAACAGGCGCCATTGCCGGCATTCAGGATATGGGCGCGGCGGGCATCAGCTGCTCTTCGTCGGAAATGTCGGCCAAAAGCAAGACCGGCATGCGCATCAACCTGGACCAAGCCCCGCAGCGGGAAGACGGCATGAGCGCCTACGAAATGCTGCTTTCCGAAAGTCAGGAGCGTATGCTGATTGTGGCCCACAAAGGCCGCGAGCAGGAAATTCTGGACGTGTTTGAGAAGTGGGACGTAAGCGCGGAAATCATTGGCGAAGTAACCGACACCGGCGAGGTCGAATACTGGATGCGCGGCGAGTGCAAGGCCCGTATTCCGGCCGATTCGCTGGTTTTAGGCGGCGGAGCGCCGGTTTATACCCGGGAAACCCGCCGGCCGGACTATCTGGATCAAAAACACGGCTTCGATTTTTCCGGCCTGCCGAAAGAACTGAACTATGATGATGCTCTTCTCAAGCTGCTTTCCTCGCCCAACGTGGCCTCCAAACGCTGGATTTATGAGCAGTATGATTACATGGTGCGCACCAACACGGCCCTTGGCCCCGGCCCTTCCGATGCCGGCGTGATTCGCGTGAAAGGCACCAACAAGGCGCTGGTCGCCAAAACGGACTGCAACGGCCGCTACGTCTATCTCAATCCGCGCAAAGGCGGACAAATTGCCGTGGCAGAAGCGGCGCGAAACGTGGTTTGCACCGGCGCAACACCGCTGGCCATCACCAACTGCCTGAACTTCGGCAATCCCTACAAACCGGAAGTCTATTGGGTGTTTGAGCAGGCGGTGGGCGGCATGGGCGATGCCTGCAAAGCCCTCAGCACGCCCGTAACCGGCGGCAACGTGAGCTTCAATAACGAAAATCCGCAAAGCGCGGTCTTCCCTACGCCCACCATCGGAATGTTAGGGCTGATCGAAGATATCACCAAAGATTTGATGACGCCCGGCTTCAAAGAATCGGACGCTTTGGTGATTTATCTGGGCGCGCCGCGCAAAGGCCTGGGCGGCAGCGAATATCTCAGCCACAACTACGGCCTCACCGAAGGCGACGCGCCGGAATTTGAGCTGGAATATGAAGTCAATTTTCAGAAGGCGCTGCTGGATATCATCAAATCCGGAATCATTGATGCCGCGCATGATGTCTCCGACGGCGGCCTGCTGAGCTGCGTGGCCGAAATGTGTGTATTTAGTATGATGGGCGCCCGGCTGGATTTCGATTCCCTGCAGCGCTATTCCAAAACCAGCTTCCGGGAATGCTGCTTCAGCGAGGCACAGTCCGGTGCGGTGCTGAGTCTGAAGCCCGACAAAGTGGCTGAATTGCAGCTCAAAGCCAAAGCATACGGCCTCACGCCGGTGGTACTGGGCACCACGGGCGGCGATTATTTAGACGTGAATGAAGGAGAAATACATCTGAGCGCAGAGCAGCTCCGGAGCACCTACGAAGCCGCAATTCCGTCAAAAATGGAAACAGCAGCACAAAAACCCTGATTTTAACCATAGATCAGCATATTTTCAGGCTTTGGGAAACAGCATTTCTTTCTGTTTCCCAAAGCTTTCTTTTTATCAATAACAGAAAATACTACCTTCAGCATTGTGCGTACGGGCCGCTTGTCCGGCTTTTTATTGAAATTGAGCCTATTTTATGAGCATGACCTATGTTATCCGGGAAGGCATCGCGGGTTTTCGCCGGGCGCGGCTGGCCGCCTTTTCATCTATCGTAGCAATCGCCCTCGCTATTCTCTTGCTGGGCGTGCTTACCCGCATCAGCAGCAACGCCCTTGAGCTTGCCCAGGCCATTAAGCAAGATGTGGAAGTCGAAATATTCCTTCAGGATGTACGGCCGGAACGAAGCGAAAATTTGCAGAATGAGCTAATGCAACGGCCCATCGTCGAAAGGGTAGAGTATATCAGTCAGGAAGATGCGATGCAGCGATTTCGGGAAGAATTTGGGGAAGAAAGCGAGCTTTTGGGCGATCTCAGCTTTTTGCCGGCCAGTTTCCGGGTGCGTACCACCCCGGATGCCGAAGCTGCCCAAATTGTAGCCCTGGTAGATGAAATGCAGGCCTATCGGGGCGTAGAGGAAGTACGCTTTAATCAGCGGGGGCTGGAGCTGCTGGAAGAGCGGCTCAACACCTTCATTATCGGGGGCAGCCTGCTGGGGCTGTTTATCGCCTTCAC
>JBMCPG010000208.1:0-4231 GCA_048626035.1 Cyclonatronaceae bacterium | reverse complement strand
TCTCCAGACGGGTTACTGCAGGCCGTACAGGAGGCCAACCCAAACGGCGGAAGTTATTGCAGCGCATGCTTTACCGGCCGATATCCGGTTCCATTAAGCCAGCAGGTTTCTAAAGATGCCTACGAACAGGCCTGAGCACTATGCAAGGGTGATGGCATCCCGGCCTTTATGCCTGCTGTAACTGACTTAAACCGACTACATTACGCGCCATGAGCACTTCTTCGAAAAAAAAATCTTCCTCCCGGGCCACCGGTATTCCGGAGCCGGGGCGGCATAAACCCCCGACGTCTTCTTACCGGTACTACGGTCCCGGGCAGAGCCAAAAGAAGCGGATGGCATCAACGGCGGGCACCAAAACCACACGCCTGGCCAATTACAGCCCCATAGGCGATGCCAAATTCATACTATCGGCTCCCGAACTCAAATTTTGCCCGGACTCAGAACTGCCCGAAATCTGTCTTGCGGGGCGATCTAACGTAGGGAAGTCCTCCTTGGTAAACGCGCTCACCAACCAGAACAAGCTCGCCAAAACCAGCAACGTGCCGGGCAAAACGCGCGAAATGAACTACTTCCTGATGAAACAGCGCTGGCACCTGGTTGATTTGCCCGGCTATGGGTATGCGCGGGTGCCGAAGCGCGAACAGGAGCGCTGGAAAGAAGCCCTGGAAAGCTACCTCACGCAGCGCACACAGCTACGGCTGGTCATTATTATTGTTGATATTCGCCATGCCCCGCACGCCAGCGATCTGGACTTTATGGCCTGGCTGGCGCATCATGCTATCCCCTTTGCCTTAGTTCTTAACAAAGCTGATAAAATAGGCCGGAACGCCACCGAAAAAGCCAGAAAAAGCTTCCTGGAACTACAAAAAAACATGAATATAGAAGTCCCCATGATTGCAAGCTCAGTCGAAACGCTGGAGGGCCTGGCCGAACTGGCCGAGCTTTTTGATGAATTTACTCAAATAGAATAAAGCACGGCCCGCCGGATTGATAATGCCCTTGCTCTTGTTTTCTGCATTTTCCGGGCGGCATTTTACGGCCCTGCATTTTCACTCCTTATCTTCGTAATTTCCACTCACCCAAAACATTGCTATGAGCGAAAAAAAGCACAAAATTTTACTACTTGATAACATTGATCCGATTTCGGCCGATATCCTTAAAGAGCGCGGCTTCGACGGGCAGCTTTGCGGCAAAATGGAAAAAGCCGAGCTGTATGAAAAAGTTAAAGATGCCGATGGCATCGTAGTGCGCAGCGCTACCAAAGTAGATAAAGAGCTGCTCGATGCCGCCCCTAACCTGAAAGTCGTTGGCCGGGCTGGTGTAGGCGTAGATAATATTGATATTCCTGAAGCTACAAAACGTGGCATTCTGGTAATGAACACCCCCGACGGCAACACCATTTCTACGGCCGAACACGCCTGCGGCCTCATTCTTTCGCTTGTGCGCAACATTCCCAACGCCGTAGCCTCGCTGAAAGCCGGCCGCTGGGATCGTAAAAAATATCTGGGTACTGAAGTTGACGGCAAGACGCTGGGCATCATCGGGCTGGGCAAAATCGGTTCTGGCGTAGCCCGGCGCATGAGCGCATTCGGCATGAACATTATCGGTTTTGATCCTTATATGACCCAGGAGCGGGCCGAAGAAATTGGCGTAAAGCTCGTTGAGATGGATGAGGTGCTGGGTGCCTCCGATATTATTACGGTTCATACCCCGCTCAATGATGCTACACGCGGGCTGGTTTCGGCTAAAAACGCCGGCAAGCTCAAAAAAGGCGTGCGCCTGGTAAACTGCGCCCGGGGCGGCATTTTTACGGAAGAAGACCTGCTTGAGCTGCTCGAAAACGGCACCATCGCTGAGCTCGCGCTCGACGTCTATAGCAAAGAGCCGCCCGAAGCGCATCTCAAGCCGCTGCTCGAACATCCTAAGGTAGTTTGTACGCCGCATCTCGGAGCTTCTACCGAAGAAGCCCAGGAAAAAGTAGCGGTGCAGATTGCACAGCAGCTTTCCGATGCCCTGGAGCATAAAAGTTACAAAGGCAGCCTGAACGGAAAGTCTATCGCCCTTTCCACCAATCGTGAAGTACAGCCCTATCTGCAGCTTGCCGAACGCCTGGGCCGGTTTGCTATTCAGGTAGCTGAGTATAATGTGAAGGAAATGACCCTGGAGTATGCCGGCGCTTGCGGCAAGCACGCCGAAGTGCTGACCGATGCGTTTTTGGCCGGGTATTTACACCAAATCGATGAAGCCCCGGTAAACCTGATTAACGCCCGTTTTCTGGCCGAGCGCAAAGGCATTCAGGTAAAAGAAGTGAAAGGCAGCAAGAGCCAGGGCTTCGCTAACCTCATTACCGCCCATCTGGAAGGCGTAGAAGCCTACCAAAGCATTTCCGGCACGCCGTTTGGCGATCAGGATTACCGCATCGTAGGAATCGATGATTTCAAAATTGAGCTGCAGCTCGAAGGCAATATTTTGTTGTACAAAAATATTGATAAACCCGGTATGCTGGCCAACGTAAGCGGTAAGCTTGCCCGGGAAAGCATCAATATTGCATCGCTGAGCCTGGGCCGCGATTCCCAAACACAACAGGCGGTTACGGCCATCACCCTGGATAAATCGGCCGATGATACCATGCTGCAAACCCTTTCCGCAATGGAAGGCATCAAACATCTGAAGCGGCTGCATATTTAGGCCCGGGACTCCTGAAATGTAGCTCCGCGCCTTATTTTACAACATACTGAAAAGCTGGCTTCTGCATCGGGAGCCAGCTTTTTTTATGCTTCACTGAGTTTTCCCAGCAGCACCGGCCGCTGCCCGCCAAAAAGGGGAATCCGAAAGCGCTGATGCCGGAAAAACCCCAGCAGCCCGAAAAGGGCGGCTTCCTTGAAATCTGCACTTCCCCCCAGCTTCTCAATTCCGGGCAAGGCTCCGTCCAGGCCGAGATGATGGCCGATCCGCCGGGCCAAAAAGTGATTTCGCATCCCGCCTCCGCTGCCATACACCTCATATTTGCCTGGCTCCCCGAGTGCCTGCCGTATGCTTTTTGCAAGAGTGATGGCGCTCAGCTCACACAGCGTTGCCAGCACGTCTGGAAGCGGCAGATCTTCCCACGGAATTCCGGCGCGGCGGGCCACGGAAATGGCCCAATCCAGATGAAATACCTCCGGACCGGTAGATTTTGGCAGCGGATGCGAAAAAAACAGATGTGCGCAAAGTAATTTTAGCCATTTGGGATGTACTTTTCCTGAAGAAGCCAGCCTTCCGCCCGCATCATAGTTTGGTTCGTGATTGGGCATAAAGCGCTCTACGGCCTGGTCGGAGAGTATATTCGCCGGGCCGGTGTCCCCGTAGATCAGATCGGAAAGCGCGCCGCCGGGCCGGAGCAACGTCATGTTTGCGATACCGCCCAGATTAATGAGCACACGCGGAGCCTGGGTTCGGGCGGGTCGATAGCTGTAGTAATCCAGGATGGGAGCGAGCGGCGCGCCCTCGCCGCCGGCGGCGATATGAGCCTGGCGGAAATCGGCGGCTACGGGAACGCCGGTCATGCGGCTGATGCAATCTGCTTCCCCAATCTGGAGCGTACGCGCCGGATGCATAGACGAGCTTTGCGCCTGATGAAACAGGGTTTGTCCGTGCGATGCGATGCAAAGCAGCTCTTTCGGGGCTATTTGCCGCGTTTTCATAAATTCACAAAGCGCGCTCCCGATAAACCGGCCCATCTCCGTATGGGCGGCCATCATCGCGGGAACGCCCGCTGTTTCAGAAAAACAAAGCGCCGAAAGCGTTGCTGATAAACGAGCCGGAAATGCTACAGTTGCCGTTTCCAACAGCTCCACGCCAAAGCGCTCGCGGCCCGGGCGTGTATCTAATTGTAAAATATGGCAGAGCCCGATGTCCAGCCCGTCGCGGGAAGTGCCGGAAAGGCAGCTTAAAACAAGATTTTGAGACATTACAAAAACACCTTTGTTTTACGAATTATTAAACCTCTTTTGGATAAGGCCAGGAACTTTTTCAAAGCTTTATTTGTCTATTAAGCAGTTGTTTAAAATACAGCATCTAAATATATAAAAATTAGCTATTGACAAGCTGCATTTTTTGGCGTAATTTTAGCCCATATTATTTATGCAAGCAACACGCTTTACCGCAGCTTTCGAAACTATTTCTTCACTCTGTTTGAGACGTCTGATTTCAGACGCTGTTTACTAAAAGTTCAAAACAATATTTCCAAAAG
>JBMCPG010000207.1:0-4252 GCA_048626035.1 Cyclonatronaceae bacterium | reverse complement strand
CCCGTAAAAACAAATAACCGATGTCGTGATACATCGCATAAACGTCGGTATTTTGTTCATTCCCGTAGAAATTAAGGTCAAACTTTTCCTGATTATAAACGTCGCCTTTCTCGAAATCCAGGGCGGCAATCAGTTCCTCTTCATCATATACAGTGTTGCCTTCAAACTCGATGTTGCGGATGCGATATTGCGGGCCTTCGGCAACTTTCATGTAAACACCAAGGCCCTCTTTATTGCGCTTATGCTCATACACATACACCGAATCATCGACGATGCGCATATCCCGGAAGCCGTTTTTCTGATAAAAGCTGATCAGATTTTCCTGGGCCTCTTCATAGCTGGCCTGGTCAAACGTCTGTTTGGTGAGGAAACGCCAGAAGGTATCGCGCTTAATTTCTTTTAGCTCGCCGCGCAGCTCGGAATCATCAAAAGTTTCATTGCCTTCAAATACGATTTCTTTGATCTGCAGGCGTTCGCCCCGATCTACCTTAAATTCCAGGCTTACGCGATTACGGATTTCGTCAAAATCGGTTTCTATGATTTCGACTTCGGTGTTGCGATAGCCTTCATCACGAAAATAGCGGATGATGGCGCGCTCGGCTTGTGCGCGGGAAGCGTCGGTTACGGCAAACCCGGGAATCAGGGGAATGAGGTCGCGTAAATCGCGGCGCTGAGAGCGTTTCGGGCCGGTAATTTCAAAGCTATCGAGCCGGGGCTGCTCAGTTACCTGAATTTCGAGTTCGATTTCGCCGCCGGAGCGGTTCAGCTCAAATATTTGTACATCGGCAAACAGGCCGGTGCGGTGCAGCCGTTTAATGGCTTCTCCAATATCCGGGCCGGGAATGGTGATCTGCTCGCCTTCCTGAAGGCCGGCGGTAGCGATAATCATGCCATCGGTACGGGTTTCGGCCCCGCTCACCACCACGCTGGAAATCGTGAAATTGCGGGGTTGGTTCTGCATCGGGTTGGTTTGCCCGGAAGGCGGAGGAGTTACCTGAGCGGCGGCCGGTGCGGAAATAAGGCTGGTAAAAAATAATCCAAGCAGCACTACAACAGCCGCAAATAAACCAGGAGCTTTGGGATAGAAAGACACGTTAGGAGGGGTGTCGGCTTTGAGGGTGTTGATAAGACGTATATTTGAATGGATAAAAAAAATGGACAACTGCGGGGGTTTAAGCCGCCGCGGTGCACGCCTGGAACAGCGATACAAAGAGCAGCAAAAGATAGAAGTTATTAACTCTGTTGCGCAATGATTTGTTTTACACGCCGCCGCCATACCCGCGCGCCTTGCATAGAACAGGAACTAAACGGAATGGGCGGCGTTTTCTTTTTTCTGCTGATATAATTGTTCGGAAATCATGCCAAAGCGGCGTTCGCGTGTTTGGAACGTCTCAATGGCTTCATAAATATGCTGCCGGCGAAATTCAGGCCAAAACCTGTTGGTGATGTAGAATTCGGTGTAGGCAAGCTGCCAGAGCAAAAAATTACTGATGCGGAAATCGCCGCCGGTACGAACCAGCAGATCGGGATCAGGCATATCGCGGGTCGCTAAATGAGCGCTGATGAGCTCGTCGGAAAGCTCATTTTCGGAAAGCTCCCCATCTTTTATTTTAGCGTAAATAGCCTTCATTGCATTTTTGATGTCCCAGCGGCCGGAGTAGCTAAGCGCCAGTGTAATAACCATGCGCTTATTATTTTTGGTGAGCTCGATGCCCTCCTGAAGCTCGCGCAGGCACACGCCCGGCAGGCGATCCAGCTCGCCTATGGCGTTCAGCTTAATATCATTCTCGTTCAGGTTCCGGGTTTCCTTGCGCAAGGTCTGGATCAGGAGTTTCATCAACGCGCTGATTTCGGCTTTGGGCCGCCGCCAGTTTTCGGTCGAAAAAGCGTAGAGTGTCAGGTAATTGACGCCGAGCTGTGCGCACGATTCGATGGCATCGCGCACCGACTCTACGCCTGCTTTATGCCCCTGCACGCGCATTCTGTTATGTTGCTTGGCCCAGCGGCCATTGCCATCCATAATGATGGCAATATGGCCGGGAATCTGCCCGCGCTCTTTTAACAAAGACTGCCGCAGCACATCTTCCTTGGTTTGTTTCTTCTTGGTAATCGAAATTTTTTCCAAAATAAATGCGGTTCTATGATGAAGCCTATGCCCGGTAATACATTTCAGGTACTTTCCACCCGAAATTTGTATTTATAAGCAACCAATTTTTATAAAATAGCATCAAAAGCAGCTTTTGTGCAACCGCCCTTTGGTGTTCAGCGGGGGGACAGACTATCGATTTGCTTCAGCAGCGAAATCATTTCCATGGCCGTCATGGCTGCTTCTTCACCTTTATTGCCTGCTTTCGTGCCGGCGCGTTCCACGGCTTGCTCTATCGTATCGGTAGTGAGCACGCCAAAAATAACGGGCACGCCGCTATCCTGATTTACCCCGAGAATACCGCTGTTGGCCGCCCCGGCTACGTAGTCGAAATGCGCGGTGGCCCCGCGAATAACTACGCCATTAGCTATGATGGCATCAAACCTGCCGGTATCAGCCATTTTTTTGGTGATAAGCGGCAGTTCATACGAACCCGGGCAGTAGGCCACGGTGAGGGCATCATCGCTGTAGCCGTGCTTGCGAAGGCTGTGAAGCGCGCCTTCCAAAAGACGGTCGGTAATAAAATGATTCCAGCGGGAAACCACAATACCAATGTGGCCTTCGCTGTGATTAAGCGTTCCTTCAAGCATTTTAAAAGACATAGAATAAAATTTATACGCGTTGTTAATACACTATTAAAGTTTGATGGGGGCCGATTCAGCCGGCAGATGCGGGGGCAACAGCTTTTTCGCCCAGCTCTTTTACCCAGCCTATATCTACGGCTACGATACCCAGATTGGAGCTCTCGTGCAGGCGATGCCCATGGAAATCGCTGCCTCCGGTTTTTAGCAAAGCATGCTGCTCGCAAAGCGTGCGATATTTTTTCTGTAACCCAAAGTTATGGCTCGGATGGATACACTCAAAGCCGTCGATACCGGCTTCAATAAGAAACGAAAGCTGCTTTTGAGTATAATGCCGCCCGGGATGAGCTAAAATAGCGACGCCGCCGCATTCGTGCACCAGTTTAATAACGGCCGCGATATCATCATATTCGGTTTTATGATAGGCCGGAGCCGCATCGCCGATGTATTTATCGAAAACAAGCTGCTTGTGCGCTACGTAGCCCTTGCGCAACATTACCCCGGCAATATGATTCCGGCTGATATTAAGCGTGCCGGCCTCGGCTTTTACTTCGTCGAGGCTCATATCGAAGCCAAGGCGGTTAAGGTTGCCAACCATTTCGCTGGCCCGCCGATACCGCCGGAGCCGCTGAGCCTGCACAAAGCTCGTGAGGCGTGGATGGCGTGGATCAAATAGATAGGCCAGCAGATGCCGTTCGCGGCCGTCCATATCGCAAGTAATTTCTATACCAGGCAGAAGTGAAACCCCCGCATTCCGGGCGGCTTCGAGGCCCTGCTCGTAGCCAGCAACGGTATCATGATCGGTAATCGCGATGGCCGAAAGCCCGGCTGCGGCGCACTTTTCGACGACTTTTTCGGGAGGGAAGCGGCCATCGGAGGCCGTGGTATGCAGGTGTAAATCAGCTTTTTGTGGCATTAAGAAATATCAAATATAGGACAAGCTACAGCGTACTGAAGCGCATTAAGGCCGCTTTTCAGGGCTGGAGCAGCTCCTGATAGCGACGTTCGTCGTAGAGCAGGTCAAGGGCTTGCTCTACCTCAGTGTCGGTTTGCAGGCGAAGTTTAGCGCGGGGAATATCGCTGGGAAACCGCCGGGAAAGTTCATTATAAATACGTAACAACAACATAGATTCCTGCTCGCGCATCAGGGCTTCTTTTTGCACCTGTATCTCGGCCTGCAGGGCATCAAGAGCGGCCGGCCCGGCGGTGTCGGAACTGTCGGATAGTTCAGCCCGAAGGCGGTCAAAAAGGCGTTCTGCCTCCGACTCGAACGAAAACTCCTCGTTTTCAAGGTATTGCGTGAAAGCAGCGAGCACCTCGGCATCGTCGCGGCCGGGCCGGGGCATCTCGTCTTTTTCGGCAGCGTAGCGGTTAGCAAAGGTAAAAAAATGATTTTCCCGCAGCAGGGCGACTTCCATGCGGCCGGGCGGCGGATTTTCCAGGGCTACATCCGGGGCGATACCATTTTGCTGATACACCACGCGGCCGGCGCGGGTCTCGAAGGCCTCGGCGGGGGCTTCTTCGT
>JBMCPG010000206.1:0-4290 GCA_048626035.1 Cyclonatronaceae bacterium | reverse complement strand
GCCGAGCAAACGCCGGTCAGCATCATGGTGCTTATGGAGCTCATCGGCCATCTGCTTCCGCCGGGCGTGCTTAATGTGGTGAATGGCTTTGGTCCCGAAGCTGGCAAGCCGCTGGCCCAATCGGATCGGATTGCAAAAATTGCGTTTACGGGCGAAACCACTACCGGCCGCCTCATTATGCAGTATGCTTCCGAAAACCTGATTCCCGTTACCCTGGAGCTGGGCGGCAAAAGCCCGAATATTTTCTTCAACAGTGTGATGGATGCCGACGATGAATTTCTGGACAAATGCCTGGAAGGTGCAGCCATGTTTGCCCTGAATCAGGGCGAGGTGTGTACCTGTCCGTCGCGTATTCTGGTGCAGGAAGATATCGCCGATGCTTTTATCGAAAAGCTCATCGACCGGGTGAAGCGCATCAAGCGCGGCCATCCGCTGGATACCGAAACCATGGTTGGCGCGCAGGCTTCGCAGGATCAATACGAAAAAATTATGAATTACATCGATATTGGCAAGCAGGAGAACGCCGAAGTCTTGGTGGGCGGCAACGCCTGGAAAACCACGGGCTCCGATACCGACGACGGCTTTTATGTAGAGCCGACTATTTTTAAAGGCCACAATCAGATGCGGGTGTTTCAGGAAGAAATTTTTGGCCCGGTGGCTTCCCTCACGACCTTCAAAGATGAAGCCGAGGCGCTCGAAATCGCCAACGATACGCTCTACGGACTGGGCGCGGGCGTTTTCACGCGGAGCATGCATCAGGCCTATAAAGTTCCACGGGAAATTAAGGCCGGCCGTGTGTGGGTAAACTGCTACCACCTGTATCCGGCTCATGCAGCTTTTGGCGGCTATAAAAAATCCGGATTTGGCCGGGAAAACCACAAGATGATGCTCAGCCATTATCGCCAGACCAAAAACCTGCTTATATCCTACGACAAGAACGCCATGGGCTTCTTTTGATAAGTCGAGGCTATAAAGCAGTTATAAACCGGCATGCGGACGCAAAAATTAGCGTGTCCGCATGCACGGTTCCTTTATTGCTGCAATGAATGTTACTCCCCTCGTGCTGCAAGTTTAGAGGCCATCCGCAGATGCGTGCCGAAAACAGTCCTCTTATTATTTCGCCTCTATCACCCTCATCTCAGAACCCTGCAAAAATATCAAATCTATGTTACCTAACACGATGAAAGCCGCGGTTGTACACGAATTTGGCCAACCGCTTCAAATTGAAGAAGTGCCGGTTAACCGTCCCGGAGAGCACGAAATTTTGGTGAAGGTAATGGCCAGCGGCGTATGCCACACCGATTTGCATGCCGTAGAGGGCGACTGGCCCGTAAAGCCCAAAATGCCGCTTATTCCCGGTCATGAAGGCGTTGGATATGTGGCTGCGGTGGGCAAAAATGTGCATCATGTAAAAGAAGGGGATGCGGTGGGCGTTCCCTGGCTGTACTCCGCCTGCGGCCACTGCGAACACTGCATTACGGGCTGGGAAACGCTCTGCGAATCTCAGCAGAATGCGGGCTACAGCGTGGATGGCGGCTACGCCGATTATGTTGTGGCCGATGCCGGATATGTGGGCCATCTGCCTTCCGATACCAATTTCATTGAAATGGCCCCGATTCTTTGCGCCGGCGTTACGGTCTATAAAGGCCTGAAAGAAACCGACACCAAGCCCGGAGAGTGGGTCGCTATTTCCGGAATAGGCGGCCTTGGGCATCTTGCCGTACAGTATGCAAAAGCCATGGGCCTGCACGTCGCCGCTATAGATGTAGCTGATGACAAACTGGCGCTGGCCACTAAACTTGGCGCCGATATTACGGTTAACGCCATGAAGGAAAATCCAGGCGAAAAACTCAAAAAGGAAACCGGCGGCATGCACGGCGCTCTGGTAACGGCCGTTTCGCCGGTGGCGTTTAGCCAGGCACTCAAAACCCTGCGCCGCAAAGGTACGCTAACGATGAACGGACTGCCGCCGGGCAGCTTTGAGCTGGATATTTTTGAAGCCGTTCTGAATCGCATCACCATTCGCGGCTCTATTGTGGGTACGCGCAAAGACCTTCAGGAATCTATAGACTTTGCTTCTGAAGGCAAGGTGAAAGCAACCGTGAAAGCGGATAAACTCGAAAACATCAATTCGGTCTTCGAAAGTATGAAAAAAGCCGAAATTGATGGCCGTATTGTGATAGATATGAATTAAATATAGCGGCCATACGCTTGTCTATGAAGGAGAAGGCTCGTCGTCCATCACATTTAAATGATGGGGAATGCTGTCTTCTCCTTTCTTTATTTAGCAAAAAACCTGTGTTCATCACCAAACCCATCATATTATGGATACCGTAAAAGTAAAAATGACCGATGAAGCCAAAGCCGTAGTCGATGAGTTGCGCAAGCGAAACGGTGAACTCATTTTCCACCAAAGCGGGGGCTGCTGCGACGGCTCTTCGCCCATGTGCTTTCAAAAAGGCGATTTCAAAACCGGCCGCAGTGATGTGCTGCTCGGCTCAGTCTATGACTGCGAATTTTATATGGCCAAAGACCAGTACAAATATTGGAAATATTCGCAGCTCATCATTGATATTACCAAGGGCCGTGGCGCGAGCTTTTCGCTGGAAATTCCTATGGGCGTTCGGTTTGTGGTGAAGTCGCGGCTGTTTACCGATGAGGAGTGGGCAGCCATTGAGGCCGCAGGCATGGACGATCCTGCTGGCGTGGAGCAGGCCTAAGGCAATTCGCGCGTTAAAAAATATGGAGAATGTAAAAGCATGATTCATCGGCCGGGCCGGAGTTGGTTTAGGGCATTTTGTTGGTTTAATTCCGATTTGCTGCAATAATGCGCTGCTTTTCTGAACGAGTATTGAAAATCTGCGCATGATGCAGCTTTTTTACTTTTTAGTCCTAATCAAATCTATATGAAAACCAACCTACTACTACCGCTGCTGCTGAGCATGCTGGTTTGGGCCGGCTGCTCATCTTCTGCTCAAACAGCAAACGAAGAAGAGCCGCCTTCCGAACCGCAGCAAAGCGAATACGAGAAAATGATGGCCGAAGCCGACAGCATCGAAGAAGGCCTGTTTACCATCATCCGCGATGGCGACAAGCTGTTTTATGAAATCCCGATGAGCGAACTCGACCGCGATATGCTGCTGGTCAGCCGCGCCGCTGAAGCCCAGACCGGCACCGGCTACGGCGGGCAGCGCCTCAACAATCAGGTCGTGCGCTGGGAGAAAAATCAGGAGCGCATCCTGTTTCGTTCTATGATGTATGATATTACCGCCGACTCGAGCGATAATATTTTTCGTGGCGTGCAGGCCTCTTCTTTTGCCCCGATTATAGGCGCCTATAAAATTGAGCACTATAACCCCGATTCCACCGGCGTTGTAATTGATGTAACAAATCTTTATTCAACGGATGTGGACGAAATGTCGCCCCGCCGGCGCTATAACGCCCGCCGCCTCGACCCCAGCCGCAGTTTTATCGACCGCGCCCGCGCCTTTCCCGAAAACATCGAAATTCGCAGCGTACTTACCTTCCAGGCCGAGCAGGTTCCGAACAACTGGAATCTTAAAACCATTTCGGTGAAAATGAACCATTCTATGCTGCGGCTGCCCGATGAGCCCATGATGCCGCGTTACCACGACGAGCGCGTAGGGTATTTTTCGACAACTACCACGGATTTCAGCAGTGATGCCAATCGCGCCGACCGCAAACGCATGATTACCCGCTGGCGGCTGGAAAAGCAGAATCCTGAGGCAGAAATATCCGATCCGGTTAAACCCATCACCTTTTATGTGGATTATGCCACGCCCGAATGGCTGATTCCCTACGTGCTCAAAGGCGTGGAAGACTGGCAGGTAGCCTTCGAGGAAGCCGGTTTCAGCAACGCCATTATTGGTGAAGTCGCGCCCACGCCCGAAGAGGATCCCGACTGGAGCCCCGAGGACATCCGCTATCCGACCATCCGCTGGTATCCGTCCAACATCATGAATGCCTACGGGCCGCACGTCAATGATCCGAGAAGTGGCGAAATCATCACCTCTTCTATCGGCATGTACCATAATGTGATGAATCTGCTGCGCAACTGGGATTTCGTGCAGGGCGCGGCCGTCGATGAGCGTGCCCGGAATCTGCCCATGGAAAACGAGCTGATGGGCGAGCTGGTGCGCTATGTTGTGGCGCACGAAGTCGGCCACACGCTTGGGCTTCCGCATAATATGAAAGCCAGCGGCATGGTGCCCACCGACAGCCTGCGCAGCAAAACCTTTACCGAGCAGTATGGTACCACGCCTTCCATCA
>JBMCPG010000205.1:0-4313 GCA_048626035.1 Cyclonatronaceae bacterium | reverse complement strand
TTGACCTGAAAGTGGCGCCGCCCGCTGAACTTGTGCTGCAGGAAGACGCCTCTTTTAATGTCCGGGAATCCAACTGGGAAATGGTACAGCCACGCGTGCGCGCCAACCCAATTGGCGTGGGCCTGGGCAGTACCGGAGTATGGGGACAGCGCTTCTCTCCGAATAGTTTTTGGGCAGATTTCCCGCCCGATAGCGGCTACGTGCGGGTTGCCGTGGAAATGGGATGGATTGGACTTATCCTGCTAATGCTTATTTTGGGCACTGCAATGAAAGTGGGAATCGCCTCTTATTTCCGGATTAAAAACGAGCAGCTGAAAGAAATCTATCTGGTTCTGCTTTCGGTATTTATTGCATTTATAGCGCTCAACTATCCACAAGAAGCTATTACTACGCCACCGTTTATTTTCCTTTTTCTGTTTATTCTGGCTATGATACACGTCATTCCAGAACTCGACCGCCGCTTGCAGCAAGAAAAAAAACCATGATTCCAATACCTTGCACCCACAGATAAGGGCAGGGGGCAGGCATTTTATTCGTTCAGCTTAAATCATACCTTTTTACCTTAACCGGCGGGCCATAGCAGGGCTGTTTGCAGACGTTAAACGTTTATATGTTATATTATATCTGCTGCATAAGGAAGCCAGCCCATGCTGGTATTCATATCTATACTTAAAATACTTGCGCTCAGAATCTTCCGCCGGCCTCATTCAGATATATAGCTAAGTTTCTTATTTCCGACTTTGGGAAATTTTTTCATAAATACACGTATAAACGCCAGTTCCGGTAAAGATCAGCCGCCCCTCAAACGGCTTATGGACTGGATTCACCGGAAAGCCATTGTTGAACAATTGCTTAACCTGCCGGGCTATGTGTTATTTATCGCCGGAGCTGTTTTTCTGGGGCTTGTGGCAGGCTATGGCGGCCTTACGCTTAGCATATTGGCCGTTGCCGGCCTTATTGGGGCCCCTGTAATGGTAGCGGCCGTTCTTAACCTGCGTTTCGGCGTGATGCTGCTGTTCGTCCTTATGTTTACGGCCCTGCAAATTAAGCGCATGATTCCCACTGTGCCGGTAGGTATTTCATTTGATGCCGTTACTGCGGCCCTTGTCTTTGGCCTCATTATACAGCAGTCCCGCAAACGCGATTGGTCGTTTCTGAAAACGCCGGTGAGCTATGCCGTTATTCTATGGCTGGCTTACACCGCGTTTCTGTTTTTCAACCCCAATGCGGCCTCGCGCATGGCCTATATTTATACCGTACGCAGTTTTGCCGGTATTATGGTGTTTTATTTTATTCTGCTCTACACCATAAATAGTATGTATTATGTGAAACAGCTTTTGTTTATATGGCTGTTTTTCTCTTTTTTAGGGGCGCTTTACGGGCTTTTTCAGGATAATGTAGGCCTGCGGGGCTGGGAATGGCAGTGGCTGCTCCAGGATTATGAGCGCTTCCGCCGCTACGCGCAGTTCGGCAATATTAAAAAATGGTCGTTTTTTTCTGATCCGATGGTCTTTGGCATTTTATGCTCGTTTACGGGGGTGGCCGTGCTTTACTTTCTGGGAATCTTCAAAAATATATTCCTGAAAATAGCGGTCGTGATAGCGTCAGGAATTTTTTTTGCAGCTATGCTTACTTCCGGCACCCGCGCCTCTTTTGTGCTGCCTATCGGAGCCCTCGGCTTTTATATTGTGATGCAAGGAAGCGTGCGGATTATGGTCGCTGCGGTTATTGCAGGCCTTATTGGCCTTTCAGTCGTTTATATGCCTACGTCGAACGAGCGCTTCCGGCAGTTTCAGAGTGCCTTTAAGCCCTGGGAAGATGCCTCCTACGAAGTCCGGGAACAGAACCAGGCGCATATCCAGCCCTTCATTCAGCAGAATCCACTGGGCGGCGGGCTGGGCAGTACCGGCAACTGGGGCGCACGCTTTTCGCCTAATTCTATGCTCGCCCAATTCCCGCCCGATAGCGGCTTCGTACGTACGGCCGTAGAAGCCGGCTGGATGGGGCTGCTGCTGTATTGCCTGCTGCTTTCACTGGTGATGTATGAGGGCATTCGTAATTATTTCCGCATTCGCGATCCCGTGCTCCGGCAGTATCAGCTTATGTTTTTGACGGTAATATTTATGCTTATTATTGCTAACTTTCCGCAGGAAGCTATTAATTCTCCGCCAATTAACGCTATCTTTTACCTGTGCATCGCCGCCATCAGCAAGCTGCATGCCTTCGATACGCCCCCCGAAGAACCCAACCCCCCGGTTTCCGAAGAGCCCGAAAGCGAGGGGAAACCAAGCGTCTTTCCCGTTTCTGATGGGCGCTTTTAAGACCCTTCTGCCGGGGCTAATTCCCGTTTATTCTTTTCTTGCCTATGCCTGAGTATCCGCTGGTTTCGATTATTTCCGTTAATTTTAACGGCCTTTCTTATACCCTCGAAATGCTGGCTTCCCTGCAGAAGCTCAGCTACCCGAATGTGGAAGTAATTATAGTTGATAACGGCTCGGGCGAAGATGCGGGCGAAATTTCCCGACAGTACCCCGAAACCGTCTTTATTCGCAGCGAGCAAAACCTGGGCTTTGCCGGCGGCAATAACCTCGGCATCGTCCGCGCAACGGGCCGCTACCTGCTTTTTTTAAATAACGATACCGAAGTGCATCCGGATTTTTTGCAGCCGCTGGTGCACGAGTTTGAGCACGATTCCCGCCTTGGGCTGGCATCCCCTAAAATTGTATAGGATGAGGGCGGCAAGCGGCGCATCATCCAGTATGCCGGCTCTACGGGCATCAATCATTATACGATGCGGGGCGCTAAAATTGGCTCCTTTGCCGAAGACCGCGGGCAGTACGATAAAGTTTATGATACGGAACTGGGCCATGGCGCAGCGATGATGATTCCCATGGCCGTCATCAAGGAAGTAGGGCTGATGCCCGATATTTTCTTTTTGTACTATGAAGAGCACGACTGGTGCGAAATGATTAAACGCGCCGGCTATAAAGTCCGCTATGTAGGCACTTCGGTTATTTATCATAAAGAATCGATGACGGTCGGGCGGAATTCTCCCATAAAAGCCTATTATATGGTGCGCGGGCGGCTGCTGTTTACCCGGCGGAATACGAAAGGCATCAAGTTTATATCCAGCAGCTTGTTTTTTGCCTTTTTTGCCCTTCCTAAAAACGCGCTGCGGCATCTGCTGAAAGGCGAATTTACGCTGCTGAAAGCGTATCTGCTGGGCGTAGGCTGGCACCTGAAGGGGCGGCCGGCGAAGGTGAACCCACAGCTAAACACTACCGCCGAAGGCCGGCACACCATCACCGGAGATACCTTTCAGCAAATCCGGCGGTTTTAAGCCCGTGCCCATGCCCGCAGCCTTCACCTTACATAACCTACAGGAAAGCTATGATTGGAAAAATAAAGCAGCGCGTTGCCGATAAACGCGAAGAGCTGGCCGCACAAGGCGAGCCGAACGGACTGGCAGATATTGCCGGACTGCTGTTTTCGGCGGCCGTGCGGATGCTGCTTGGCAAATGGTATTTAAGGAAGTGCAGCAGCGTGGGGAGCTTCGTATCGGTAAACGGGAAACCGCTTATCGTAAATAAAGGCGAACTGCATTTAGGCGATGAAGTCCGGGTATGGTCGAATATCAACCGCGCAAAATTATTTGTAGATAAGGGCGCACGCCTGGTCGTGGGCGTAAACTCGCGCGTAAACGGGGTTCATATTTCGGCCAGCAACCGCGTGGAAATTGGCGATAACGTGCGGCTGGCTCCCTATACCATCATCATAGATAATGATTTCCATAAAGTAGATGATCATTTCTCCGACGGCGGGGCACGCAAACCCATTATTATTGAAGATGATGTCTGGATCACCATGAATTGCATGATTATGAAAGGCGTTCGTATCGGCCGGGGCGCGGTAATTGCCGCCGGGGCCGTCGTTACCAAAGATGTGCCGGCCTATTCGGTAGCTGGCGGCGTGCCGGCAAAAGTGATTCGCCGCATTACGCCGCCCGCCGGGGCCGGAACAGAAAATGAAGGCATCAAAACGCAATCTAATGCCTGACAAACATCTTATGCACACGCAGGCGGCCGGCCCGGAGGCCGGGGAAGAAACTTCAGAAAATACAGGCAAAAACTATTGGTTTACCAGCGGGGCGTTTTCCATGATGCACCGGGGCGTGGATTTCGTGCTGGGGTTTCTCGGTTTCATGCTGCTGGTTCGCATTCTCTCACAAGAGGCCTTCGGCGTTTGGGTGCTGCTCATCACCATTGTAAGCATTGTAGATATTGCGCGGATTGGCTTTCTGCAAAACGGACTCA